>JAFQQW010000012.1 GCA_017410375.1 Clostridia bacterium
GGATTGGATCCAAACGACTTATCAAGAAAAATAAATTCCTTAAATACATAGAGGAGCAATACTCGATATGAAAAATTATATTAAATTTTACAATGGCTTGTACTGAAATTCCTGGACTACACAGCTAAAATATAGTATAATAAATATCGATAGTTAAGGTTCCTTCCGGTGCAAGCTATTAGGAAGGAGTTAATTATGAATATAGAGAAAGGTAAAAAGAACAAACGGTTTGACAGTAACCGAAGAGTGCTTCGCAAGGGTGAATCGCAGAGAAAGAACGGAACTTACGATTACAGATGGGTTGGCCCTGACGGAGTAAGGCACGCTGTATACGCCCCTACTTTGGAAGAACTTAGAGAGCTTGAAAAAGAAATTGTGATTGACGAACACGATGGGATCAAAACCGAAACCAAGAAACTGACAGTTAACAATGTGTTTGATACCTGGTGTGATTTAAAACGAGGTTTGAAAGATAACACATTCAAAAACTATCTTTATATGTATAACAATTATGTCAGGGACAGTTTCGGCAAGAATAGGATTGCGGATGTAAAGAAATCGGATGTAAAAAGGTTTTATAACACCCTCGCAGACGAAAGAATGTTATCTATATCCACCATCGATATCATTCACAATGTATTGCATCAGGTGTTCGATTTAGCGGTAGATGATAACTGCATCCGCTCAAACCCTACTGACAAGATGCTCAAAGAATTGAAGCAAGCTCACAACTTCGAAATCAAAGAGCGAAAAGCATTAACGGCAGATGAGCAAAGATTATTTCTGGACTTTCTGAAACGAACACCACAGTATAATCATTGGTATCCGCTATTCGCTGTAATGTTTGGTAGTGGCATGCGAATTGGTGAAGTGTCAGGACTTAGATGGTGCGACATTGACCTTGAGGAAGGCATTATTGACATCAACCACACTTTCGTTTACTACAGCACGGGTAAGGGCAAGAAATGCAAGTTTGCAATCAACACACCGAAAACGAAAAAGGGATACCGCAAAATTCCAATGATGGACTTTGTAAAGGAAGCATTCCTCCTTGAAAAAGCAAATCAGGAAGAAACAGGCATCACCTGTCAGGTACCGATTGATTGCTACACAGATTTCATATTTGTCAATCGCTTCGGCAGTGTGCAGCACTACGGAACTGTAAACAAAGCAATTCGTAGAATTGTCCGTGACTACAACGATGAAGCATTGTTAAAAGAAGAAAACCCTGTCTTAATCCCCAACTTCAGTTGCCACAACCTTAGGCACACATTCGCAACAAGGTTGTGTGAAGCGGATATAAATCTATCGGTGATACAAAATGTCATGGGGCACAAAGAAATCAAGACAACATTAGAGATTTATACCCATATAACCGAAGCGAAAAAGCGTGAGGAAGTCAATGCATTAGAGACCAGATTTGCATGGACATAAAATGAAACCTTACGCCAATTACGCCATAACTTACGCCAAGTGGAACAAATTTTATAGAGAGTTATGAAGACTTGCGTAACAAACAGGAAGAAAAGAGTGGCTTGACAAAAGGGTTATGAAGACTTATAATGAGTTATGTGATTGTGGGAATTGAAATCCCTACCATGAAAAGTTTGGACAAATAATATCAAGAGCACTGCTTACGCAGTGCTCTTTTTGTCTCTCCACCAAAGCAAGCCCCTCTTGCGGTGCCCTGTATGCATGCGTCTGCCGACTGTGCATACAGACCGCGGCGCCCCGAGCCTAAAAACCAGTTCACCGAACTGTTTTTCTTTACGCCTCGCGCCTACCATGAAAAGTTTGGATAAATAATTAAAAAGGTACTGCGATGCAGCACCTTTTTTGTCATTCTGAACGGAGCGTAGCGAAGTCGAAGAATCTCCGATTCAGCAGATTCTACATCAAAAGCCACTGCATTGCAGTGGCTTTTATGTATCACAAACCTAAAAGTTGCTTTTTCTTTGCGTCAAATTCTTCTTGGGTGATTACACCGCTGTCTAACAAACCCTTATACTTTCTCAATTGATCTGCTTCATCGGTCGCGGGTGTTGCCACTACTTTCAGCTGCTCATTATTCTGTTTACTTTGTCTTTCGATAATAAGATTGTTTAGTACATCATAAATTTCATTTGCATTTTTCAACACATTAAAACTTATTTTCCCGGAAGACGTTGCAACCGCAATTCCTTTTAACAGTGAAAGGGTGGAAATTGCCGAAACAGAGTCTACAGGCAAATCCACGCGCTTACCAAATGCAATTTTACCGTAAACTCTCTTGTCTGTAACGGTCAACTCGTAACTGCGCAACCACAGATACAACAAGCAAGCAATAAGTATAAGAGGAACGATATACACTAAATACGAAGTAATTGTAAATTCGTTTAACCAAGGTCTAAAAAACCATTTTTCAAAATGAATCGCATCTACGCCATGCCCACGCATTTCACCGTAACGCACTAACATCCAAACTGGCAACAATGCAAGTCCAATAAGAGCAATTACCAAAAGTACCTTCATGTTATACCGTTCGCTTTTAATCAAAATTTTTTCTTCCATAGACTTTCTCCTTTGTTTTTTTCGGTTTTAATGGCTTAAAGTTCTACCCTCCTTTAAATAAAAAAGTGTGTGCAACACGAAGTCACACACACCGAAAAATGCGAGACTTCGTTTTGCTACCACACAAAAACTTTCACAGCCTAAAATCAGAAATGCGAAATAAGAAGTCCGCGTTTTTACCTAAAATAAAAACGGCACTCCTGATAATAGGCTCTATTTAGTTTTTGTGTGGTACAGATATTATAACATATAATAATTCAAATTGCAACATATTCTTTTGCACTGGCAGATTTCACCGTAATTTCACACACCTGCCTTGACTATTTGCGCGGAATTTGGTATAATAACAAAAAAGCTTATAAAAGAGGAATGATATGAAACACACCTGGATAAACAAACCGAAATTCGAAAAAATGTCCTGGGCGAATTTTTGGTATTACTACAAATTTCATGTAATTTTCGGCATCTTTGCCGCCATTGTAATTGGCATGTTCATATGGAGCATGTGCACAAAGGAAAAAATAGACTTGTACATACATTTTGTGGGCACTCCGCCGGTACATCAAAATGCTGTAGAGGATGGTCTGCAACACTATATCGCCCCTGCGCTGAACGACATTCATGACAACGATGAGGTTTTGGTTGTCCCGATTACCAAAAACTTCGCTTCGGGCTTTAAAATCATTCAGCATGAAGAGGGCGAAGTGATGGACGAGCTGGATATTGAAACCACCAACGAAGCAGACGTAAGTGTAATCGACAGCGTTATGCTGGACATCACGGTCGGTGAGCCTGCCCTGTACATCTCCAACGATACATTTTTAAAGCTCCGCATGGAAGAAGGGGTTTTCACCGCACTGGACACACTAAATATGGACTACACCGCAAAGGATGAAGTCAAAGGTATCAGCGAGCGCGACCCGGGCAAGGAACACGTTTTTGCCATCAGCGTAGAGGGAAATACACTCCTTGAAAAGTGTAATGTGGACACCACAGACAAATACATCGCCGTGCGCGTGGTCTTAAACGACCAGAAGGGCAAAGAAGAATACGAGGGCATGTATGAAAACGCCATTCTCGCTCTAAAGCACATCTTAAAATATAATCCTAAATAAAAAGGTTGAAGCGAAATCGCTTCAACCTTTTTATTCAGCAACAGTCGTTACCGAAAACCGATCCGTTTTGAATCAGCCAGATTGCCACAATCACAATAATGGCAACCCAGATCCAGGAAGTATCATTGTTACAACACATATCGTTCATACCTTACCCTCCCTTTCTCAGCAGCCCTGATCGTTGCCGCAGCCGTTACCGCACCAGAACAAAAGCAAGAACAGGATGATAAACCATAAAACCGTGTCCTTTTCAAAGCAATCAAAAATAGCCATAATCAATTCCTCCTTTTCAGTAACAGTATACGAAAAAGGCATAAAATGTGTGCAAAAAAAATTGACTTTTTTTTTGAATCGGTGTACAATAAATACTATGGAGGGATGCACGAAATGAATATCATGATTTTAACTGTTTCGGCAGGTCAGGGACATCATGCCACCGGACGTGCCATTACGGAATATTTTGAAAGCAAGGGTCACACCACAAAAACGGTGGATGTGTATGAATATATCAGTCCGATTATCAGCAAAAGTATCGAAAAAGGGTATCTGGTCAGCACCAAATACACCAAAAAAGCCTATCGTCAGTTTTACAGAAAAGCTGAAACCGTAACCCGTCCGACCTTTTCGTATGCCACCAACCGCGCATTCGGAAAGCTGTTCCGTTCCTGCATCAAGGAATTTATGCCGGATGCCATCATTTGCACCCATGTCTGGGCGGCACAGTTTATTGACTCCTACATCAACAAATACGGTGCAGGCAAAATGATTACGGTAGGTGTGGTAACCGATTTTGTGTTACATCCTTACTGGGAGCGCACAAAAGTAGACTACCTCATTACCGCAAGCGAGCTTTTAAACCGCAGTATTCAGAAGAAAAACATCCCCCTCGAAAAGGTTCGCGCCTTCGGCATCCCGATTCGCAATCAGTTTTCAACACCCCTTTCCCGTAAAGAGGCGTGCCAAAAGCTTGGCATTCCGGACAAGATCACCATTTTAATCATGTCCGGCTCCATGGGCTACGGCAATGTTGCACGCCATATTCTGGCACTAGACAGCCTGGATCAGGATTTCCAGATTCTTGCGGTGTGCGGTCGGAATAAGCATCTTCAGCATTCTTTAGAAAAACTGGATTTAAAGAAAGATTTATTCGTATACGGCTATACAGACGAAGTCCATGTAATGATGGACGCAGCCTCCTGCATTGTCACAAAGCCGGGTGGACTTTCGGTTTCGGAAAGCCTGGCAAAAGGCTTGCCCATGATTTTAATGAACCCCATCCCGGGTCAGGAGGACCGTAACTTAGACTTTATGTTAAACAACGGCCTTGCTCAGTATGTCACCAAACTGCATCCTCTGGACGAGGCGGTATTTCAGCTGTTTTCAAGTCCCGATTTACTGGAAAACAGACGTCGTGTGGCACAGGCTTTCGGCAAACCAAACGCAACACAGGATTTGTGCGAATTTATAATTGAGGTACACAATGAACGAAAAGCAAACGGCTCTTGAAATCATCAGAAGCTTAAACCGTAACGGGCACAAAGCCTATCTTGTAGGTGGCTCGGTACGGGATATGCTGATGCAAAAAACACCCTATGATTTTGACATTGCCACCTCTGCCCTTCCGGCAGAGGTTAAACGTATTTTCAATAAAACCATCGACACCGGCCTAAAGCACGGCACCGTTACGGTTTTAGAGCGGGGGGCTTCCTTTGAAGTTACCACCTTCCGCACCGAAAGCACCTATTTCAATCACAGAGCACCTGACATGGTGGAATTTGTTTCGGACATCCAAGAGGATTTGAAACGGCGTGATTTTACCATTAATGCCATGGCATATCATCCGGGCGAAGGGATGATTGACCCCTATGGCGGTCAGACCGACCTTGAAACCAAAACCATCCGCTGTGTAGGTGACCCTGAAACCCGTTTTGAAGAGGATGCCCTCCGCATGCTCCGTTGTGTCCGTTTTGCCTGCAAGACCAATTTTAAGGTGCATCCGGGCACCCTATCTGCCATGCACAAAAAACGGGTGCTTTTACAGCATGTAAGTGCTGAACGGATATATGATGAACTAACCAAATGCCTGCTTTCGGATTTTCCCGAGCGATTGCGTGTGGGCTTCGAAACCGGTCTTTTTGAGGTGATTCTGCCGGAACTTCACGCTTGCTTTTTAACCGAACAAAATACAAAATATCATTTATATAATGCAGGCGACCACATTTTAAAGGCAGTCTGCACTGCACCGAAGGACAAAACAGTTCGCTTTGCCGCTCTTTTGCATGACATTGCAAAGCCGCAAAGCAAAACCACAGACGCAGACGGACAAGACCATTTTAAGGGTCATGAAGAGAAAAGTGCGATGCTGGCAACCGATATTCTGCACCGCTTAAAAGCCGAAAAAGCATTAATTTCAGATGTAAGCATATTAATTGCAAACCACAGAGCACAGGATTACCCCGACAAGTACGCGGTCAAGCAAAAAATCCGTGCGGTAGGTAAACAGCGGTTTCCGCTTTTTTTGGAGCTTTTAAAGGCAGATACTGCCGCACACAATCCCGAATTTACTTCGTTGAGACTGAAAGCACAACAGTATTTAGAACAGACCTATCTTGAAATTCTGCAAAGCCAAGAGCCTCTTGAAATCAAAGACCTCGCCCTTTCGGGCAAGGATTTACTGCAGGCAGGCTACACAGGCACGGAAATCGGTGAAAAACTGAATGCCCTTTTAGAGCTTGTGCTTCAACGCCCTGAGTTAAACACCAAAAACGCATTACTGGAAAGGATTTAATTATGATTTGGAGAATTTACTTACAAAAAGCAAGAAATGCCAATGCAAAGGGCGATACTGACCTTGCAATTTCCTATATGTATCAGATGTTAAAATACCGCCCCAACGCAAAAGCCAAAATTCTGCTGGGCTATTTTCTGCTGAAAAAAAACAGAATCGAGCAGGCAGAAGAAATTTTTGAAAAGCATATCATGACCGATAAACAGGTTTTAAAGCCTGCCAAAAAAAGAAAAAAAGACGGCAAAATCAAGCTCAACAAGCTTGAAATGTCTGCCAAAACCAATTACGCACTTTTGCTCTGGAAAAAGGGCGACATTCAAAAGGCTATCGAACTTTTAGAGTATGTGCATGCCCACATGCGCACCACCGACTTGTACTGCAACTTAGGCTACCTCTACATTTTAAGCGGAGACATGGAAAAAGCTTTAAAATACAATTTAAAAGCCTATGACTTCAATCCGAATCACAACGGCATTTGCGACAACCTAGCATACACTTACTACAAACGCGGAGAATATGATGACGCGTTAGAGCTTTATGAAGAAATCATGGAGCACGAAAAAAAGCCGGGCTTCCCGGAATGCTATTACAATTACGGTGTTGTCTTAGCGCATTTTGGTGAAAAAGAAAAAGCCGCAAAGCAGTTTGAACATGCTTTGCAGCTTGAATTTGACGGATTTTGCAACATCACCAAAGAACAGGTGGAGGATGCCCTTAAAAATCTTTCGTAAACGGCACATTTTCCACGGTAAACTCTTTATTTTTTAAATAATCCAAATGGGACGGTGTTGTAAAAGTAAACTTCAGTTTATAAGAATAAAGCGCCTGATACTTATACGGAAGCCCTTTATTCTGCTCATTGGTGCCGTATTTGGTGTCCCCTGCCAATGGATGTCCGATATAGGCAAAATGCGCGCGAATCTGGTGCGTACGTCCGGTAAACAGCTCTACCTCCACCAGCGAGAGCTTGCCGTTGGTTTTCAGCATTTTGTATCCCGTTTTGATTTTACGCGCTCCATCTTCGGGTGTATCAAATATAAACGCACGGTTCTGCCGTGTGTTTTTTATATGGTATGCTTCTAAAATTGCCGATTTGGGCTTTAAAACACCGTGACAGATGCACAAATACTTTTTCTGTATTTCCTTGTCCTTGATTTTTTGATTCATTACACGCAAGGTTTTGGCGTTTTTGGCAGCAATAACAATTCCGCCTGTATTTTTATCAATGCGGTTACATAAAGACGGTGCAAAAGTCCCCTCTTTTTTGGGGTCGTATTCGCCTTTTAGATACAGATATGCCTGAATGTGGGTAATCAGTGTTTCGGTTTTGTCGGTTTCGTCCGCATGCACACTGACACCCGGCTCTTTATCCACCAAAAGCAGGTTTTCGTCCTCGTACAGGATGTTAAGTCTTGGCTCTAAATGATAAATGTCCGCCTTTTCTTTACGGGGAATTAAAAACTCGTCGTTGATATAAAGCTCTAAAACATCCCCCTCACAAAGCTTGGTGGAAATTTCGGCTCTTTTCCCGTTGACCTTAATCCGTTTTTTGCGCACACCCTTATACAAAATGCCGGTGGGCATATCCGGAAATTTTTTAGTCAGATATTTATCTAAGCGCTGTTCCGCGTCATTTGCGGCAATCACAAATTTTTGCATACCTTCATCCTTTGCGTTATTCTTCCTATATTATAAATGAAGAATTCAAAAAAAGCAAGTCATTCCAATGAAAGTGGCTGTAAATTTATTACAGCCCCTTTTTTAGGAGATAGGAAAAAATGTTTGGAATGGACGAATCGAACCCCGAAGGGGTATGCCCGCAATTATACAAAGGTATATTGCGGGTTCGATTTGTTTATAGCAAAAACGCATTAATCAAAAGAAAACACGCAAAATTGATATGCACCCCAAAAGTTAGACACTTTTGGAGGTGCATATTTTTATGGGTAAAAGAGGAAGAAAAAACAAAAATTATAGTGCAGAATTTAAAATCTGTGTTATAATGGATATGCGAGAACACCACTTGGGGTATCGAGA
>JAFQQW010000013.1 GCA_017410375.1 Clostridia bacterium
CTCCGCAAAACCCACCTTCCCCTCAAGGGGAAGGCTTCACAACGATTTGGTTTGTATCATTCTACAATGTTGCTTAACAATTTACGTTTGTTATATACTTTAGTTTCCTGTCTGTTCATCGGTAAACCTCTATTGAACCACACGAACATCGCGAGATTTTCGTTGCACAAAAAACAACACCCGTAAGGGGTGTTGTTTTTGTAATTTGAATTAGTCTTCGAATGTGCCGTCGTCGATGTACATCAACTGGAGGCAAACTTCATTGTTACCATGGTTTTCTGCACGCATTACAATTTTCGGGCAGAGATAGTAAGCGCCATCAACTTCGAATACATTTTCGGGTAAGTTATCAGGATCTTCAACAGTGATTTCTTCCGGAATCGGAATATCTGCTGCATCGATTTCCTTCAAGGTACCCTTGTCAGCATCTAATTTGTAAACAGCCTTGAAATCAGTGAGTTCATATTCTCTGGTTCCGGTAATGCCGGGAACAGTAATTTCGAAGATTTCACCGGATTTCTTAACTTCATAAGAGGTCATGTAACCTGCATAGTAGTCAGAAATTGTACCGTATTCACCATTAAACTTAGTATAATGGGTCAAAGCGTTACCACCGTTCATTGCAGTATAGTAACCGTAGGTTTCACTATCTGTGCTGAACAACAGGTTCCACTTGTAAACTTTACCGTTAGGCATCTGAGAGAAGGTGATGATATCGCCGGTCTTCAACTGAGCAGCGGATTTATCGCCAACAATTTCAGGTGCAGAATGTGCCTGGGTTGCATCCAAGGTAATGGTGATTTCGCTCAAGCCACCGCCACGGTATTTGTTACCATAACCGGTTACCTGGTATGCTTTACCATCTTCATTCTTAGTCAAAGCAACGTCGGTAATGAACATATAAGTACCACCACGAGAGTTGGAGTATTCGCTGGAGCTTTCGGTATCCAAGTAAGCAACAATCAAAGCAGGAACACCATTTTCGTCTGCATCATACCATGTAAAGTCTGCAGAAATATGGCTGGAGTACTGATTGCTGAAGAAAGAATCAGGCTTGGAAATCGCAATATCGTCTTCAATGATATCGCCATTGGTATGCGGAACGAACAGCATATCAACACCCTTCCAGATAAAGAGCTGTCTCATATCACTCTCAGAGCCAGAACCCAATCTGCCGCTGCTACATGCGTAGAATGCACTTCCGGGCGGTGTGGTCTTTCTGAAGAGCTTAAGATCTTCATCGCTGTAGTCAGCAGGATCTGCTGTACCCATGTTCTTAGCAACTTCGATTGTGTCAATCTTATCGCTGGAATCGGTAGAGAATTTGAAGAGCTGGGAAACAACTTCGCCATCTTTCTTCAAACCATATTTGGTCCAAACAGCATCTGTGATTTCTTCAGATTCATAAGGTTCAGAAGCTTCGCCTTCTTTAATAAAGGTTACATCGTCAGCAACGTTAATAACGCTAATGCCTGCATCTTTGGTGTAAACCTTTAAGCAGTAAGTATCGCCTTCCATAACATCGTTTTCAGTACCGATGTCGAGGAGATATGCATAATCTTCTGCGCCTGCAGTAGTGGTTGTTACGTATGCAATCTTACCATAAACGTCGAGGTGCAAGGTAGCATTGTCGCCTACTTCGCATTCGTCAACATTTACGATTGTGCTGTATTCATACTTTTCATCATCGATAACAACTTCGCCGTCACCGGTAATTCTCTGAACAACACCGCTTACATTTTCTGTGCAAGCTTCAAGATTGTAGGTGTTACCTACGATAGAATAAGAAACTACATCGTTTTCTTCAAGATCAGAATATCTTGCTTCTTCACCGTCTTTAACAATGCTGATTCTTACATCATCATCTTCCAGGTCGATTTTGCCGGATTCAGGGAATCTTGTGCCGTCTTTAGCAAGAATGTAGAAACCGCCGTTGGTCTTTACAACTCTGTCAACAACCATGGTCTTCATGATATCAACGAACAAAACGTCAATGATTTCGTTCTGGTCAATATCAATGATAAGAATCTTACCGTTGAAGGAAGGATCGCCATCTTCCTGCGGATCCAATGCAGTTACATCAAAGCTTCTGTCACCAACACCGTTTACAAAAACAGGAGCGGTAGCAGGCAACTGATAAGAAATCTTCTTGGAACCATCTTCATTTGCATATACTTTGATTTCATCATAGTCTGCATTAATGATATCTTCGGGAGCATATTCGATGAAGTCGGTCATTTCATCATCAATTTCATAATGAACGATGAACTTATAATCTTTATCTACTTTTTTGTCTTCCTTAGCATAGATAATTACAGGGTAACCCATGTAACCATCAATACCTTTGCTGGAATCCGTAATCCAATAGATGGTATCCTCTACACGAACCTGATTGGACTTCAAAGTACCTTCGCCAACCAAAGAAGCTGCATAGGTTTCGGTTACAACAACATCTTCAACCTTTTCAACCTTCAGCTTTTCGCTGAGCAAGGTTCTGCCAGGATAAGACATGTAGGTTTCGGTTTCACCGTAACCGGTCTTTTCGAGGTATTCAACGTCAATTGCGTTTGCAACCAATTTAGCTACAGTTTCACGGGAAGCATCACCGGAGGTGGTAATTACGTTTTTGGAGATATCCAAGTCGTTTGCAACTACCAGGTAACCTGTCGGCCAGCCGCCTCTTTCATTTGCTTCTAAACCATAGCCTACTACGCAAACGAGCATTTTAACTGCTTCGTTGTAAGTAACTTTGTCATCGGGTCTGAATGTGCCGTCACCGTCACCGTTGATAACACCGAGACCGGAAGCAATATTGATATAGCCTGCAGCCCAGTGAGATTCGGGAACATCGGTAAATTCAGTAGTACCGGAGCTGGTGTTTACAGAAGATTCCATGCCATAGATACGAACGATGATTGCAGCCATTTCCGCTCTGGAGATGGTGTCGTTCGGACGGAATGTACCAGCAGGATCGCCAGCGAGTACAGAGATTGCATTCAAAAGATTGATTTCATCTTTGTACGGGCTTTCTGCGATATCCGTAAAGCTTGTTCTTTCAACAGATACAATATTGTTTTCCTGCTTGGGAGTATCCACTACCGGAGCGGAAGGGGTTACTACCGGAGCAGCAGTACCTGCCGGATGTACAGTTAATTTGAATGTGTGCTTCGGAGTAGCTGCAGTTTCATCTTTCCAGTCTGCTACCTTTACAGTTTCGCAACCCGGAACGATCAAAGTGAAGTTACCGTCACCACGATCTTCAACAGATTTAATTGTGCTGTTGAACGGAGCAGAACCGCCATCATGTTCTAATGTACCGGAAATAGCTGCACCGGCAAGAACAGTTGCAGGATTTTCAGGAAGATTTTTTCCTAATACAACAATGCGGAACTGGTCGTTGGCAGAGCCATGATATTCGTACTTTAATTCGAATGCTTCAAAGTCTGCCGCAAATGCCGAAAAGGGTGCCAAGCAAGAAATAAGCAAAGCCACCGTGAGCACTAAGGCCCATGTTTTTCTAAACATTTTTTTTACCTCTCTTTCTTTATTAAAGTTCATCAAAACAACTCCCTTCAATAATAAAAAATATTTTTTTATCAGCGTTGCCGATGTAAATATACTATTATTATAGCATATTTTCAGATAATTTCAAGTACTTTTTTAAAAAAATATACTCGTATACATTATCCTTTAAAAATTATACTATAACTTTTTGGAAATTTCCATGTGTTTATATTAGATTCTTAGTGTTTTTTTTGTTTTTTTCCAATATAAATCCATTTTTAAAAAGAAAGAAAAAAGGCAATCCGAAAGATTGCCTTTTTCATTCAAAATTCATTATTTTGCAGCTAAACCAAAACGTTTTCTGAACTTATCAACCTGACCGCCAGCATCTACCAATTTCTGCTTACCGGTAAAAAACGGATGGCACTTGGAGCAAATTTCAACATTGATCTGATCCTTGGTGGAGCGGGTTTCAAAAGTTTCGCCGCATGCGCATTTAACTACGCAAGTTTTATATTCGGGATGGATACCTTCTTTCATGGTTTTCACCTCTTTCTTCTCAATAACAAATCTACAACAGTAAGATTATAGCACACATTTTTTCAAAATGCAAGTGCTTTTTTTAATTTTTTTGAAAAATTATGAAAATTTCGGGCAAGCGGTTCCCCGCTCGCCCGATAAATCTGATATTAGAACTTGTTTCTCTTGGTGTAGGTGGTGTGCAACAAGTCATGTGCCTTATGAGAACAGGGTTTTTCAAAGTATTCATCATAGAGCTTCTGAATAACCGGGTTTTCATGCGACTTTCTGATTGCTGCGCCTCTGTCTTCAGCATACAGTGCCTTTGCACGTTCTGCACGAATGTCAACGCCTACTCTGTCTTTTGCAGAAACGATAGGCTGACCGCCACCGTTTACGCAACCGCCGGGGCAAGCCATAACTTCGATGAAGTCATATTTAGCTTCGCCTGCTTTAATCTTTTCGAGCAATGCTTTTGCGTTCTTAGTGCCGTGAACAACTGCAACCTTAACAGGTTTACCTGCGATGGTAAGTTCTGCTTCTTTAATACCTTCAACGCCACGGATCGGTGCGATTTCGAGGTTTTCAAGAGGCTTACCTTCTAAGATTTCGTATACAGTACGGATAGCAGCTTCCATAACACCACCGGTAGCACCGAAGATAACGCCTGCACCGGTAGCTTCACCAAAGGGAGCGTCGAATTCTTCATCAGGAAGTGCATTGAAATCAATACCTGCTTCACGAATCATCTTCGCAAGCTCTCTGGTGGTCAGAGATGCATCGATATCCTGCTTACCGGAGCTGCTCATTTCGGGTCTCTGTGCTTCATATTTCTTGGAAGTACAGGGCATGATTGCTACAGAGTAGATATTATCCTTATTAATATTCTGCTTTTCAGCATAATAAGATTTGATTACTGCACCGAACATTTCCATCGGAGATTTTGCAGAAGAAAGGTTTTCTGTAAATTCAGGATAGTTATGTTCACAATATTTAACCCAACCGGGGCTGCAGGATGTGATAAGCGGAAGCTTTTCCTGCTTGGTGAAGCGTTCAATAAATTCTGTGCCTTCTTCCATAATGGTAAGGTCAGCAGAGGTATCTGTATCAAATACTTTATCAAATCCAAGTCTTCTGAGTGCTGCAACCATTTTACCGGTAACAGGTGTACCCATGGGCAGACCGAATTCTTCACCGAGTGCTGCACGAACAGCCGGAGCGGTCTGTACAACAACATGCTTTTCAGGATTGTCAATTGCTTCCAATACCTTCGGAACATCGTTCTTTTCGTACAATGCACCAACCGGGCAAGCTACGATACACTGACCACAGAAGATACAGTTTGTATCCATAACGGGAGTGTCGAATGCACAACCAACGGTTGTTGCAAAACCACGGTTCTGTAAACCAATTACAGAGATTGCCTGATTTGCACAAGCAGCTACGCAACGACGGCAGAGGATACATTTGTTATTATCACGCACATAAGATGCAGAAGAAGTATCTAAAGCAAATTTCGGATCGTTTTCACCGCTGTAACGAATTTCTTCGATACCGAATTCGTCAGCCAATTCGCGAAGTTCGCAGTTTTTGTTTCTGGGGCAAGTGAGACATTTCTTTTCATGGTTGGAAAGAATAAGCTCTAAGTTTGCCTTTCTTGCTTTACGAACAGCAGGAGAATTTGTGAAAACTTCCATACCTTCGTTTACAGGATATACGCAAGCAGGCTGCAAAGTTCTTGCACCTTTAATTTCTACCATACAAATACGGCAAGCACCAATTTTGTTAATCCCTTCCAGATAGCAAAGAGTCGGGATATGAATGTTTGCCAATCTTGCAGCTTCCAATACAGTGGAATTTGCGGGAACGCTGAATTCCATACCGTTAATTTTAATATTTACGTTTTCCATTCTTTTCCCCTCCTTACTTGCTGATTGCGCCAAACTTACAGGTGGATTCGCAGACACCGCACTTGATACACTTGGTGGTATCGATTACGTGTGCTTCCTTAACCTGACCGGAAATAGCGCCAACAGGACATTTTCTTGCACAAAGGGTACAACCCTTACATTTATCTGCATCAATTGTATAGGAAAGAAGCGACTTACATACGCCTGCACGGCACTTCTTTTCAACAACGTGTTCAACATATTCGTCACGGAAGTATCTCAAGGTAGAAAGTACCGGGTTCGGTGCTGTCTGACCCAAACCGCACATTGCGCTGGTCTTGATGGTGTTACTGAGTTCTTCCAGTTCGTCAATGTCTTCCAAAGTACCTGTACCGTCTGTAATCTTATTTAAGATTTCAAGCAGACGCTTTGTACCGATACGGCAGGGAACGCACTTACCGCAGGATTCATCCACAGTAAATTCAAGGAAGAATTTCGCGATGTCAACCATACAGGTATCTTCGTCCATTACAATCAAACCACCGGAACCCATCATGGAACCGATTTTGATTAAGGAATCGTAATCAATGGGAGTATCAATCAAATCAGCAGGGATACAACCGCCGGAAGGACCACCGGTCTGTGCTGCCTTGAACTTCTTGCCGTTCGGGATACCACCACCGATTTCGTATACAACTTCTCTCAAAGTAGTACCCATCGGAACTTCAACCAAGCCGGTGTTGTTGATTTTGCCGCCAAGAGCAAATACTTTAGTACCCTTACTGGTTTCGGTACCGAGTTTTGCAAATTCTGCTGCACCGTTTAAGATGATAACAGGGATATTTGCATAGGTTTCTACGTTGTTCAGTACGGTAGGCTTTTCCCAAAGACCTTTAACTGCCGGGAAAGGCGGTCTCGGACGGGGTTCACCACGGTTACCTTCAATAGAAGTAATAAGCGCAGTTTCTTCACCGCAAACGAACGCACCTGCACCAAGTCTGATATCCAAATCGAAATCAAAGCCGGTGCCAAAAATATCTTTACCCAATAAGCCGTATTCTCTTGCCTGATCGATAGCAACCTGCAGACGGTGTACAGCGATCGGATATTCTGCACGAACGTAAACATACCCCTGGTTTGCACCGATTGCATAACCTGCAATAGCCATAGCTTCGATTAAGCTGTGGGGGTCACCTTCCAGAACCGAACGGTCCATGAATGCACCCGGGTCACCTTCGTCGGCATTACACAATACATACTTCTGGTCATTTACAGACTTAGAAGCGAAATCCCATTTCATACCTGTGGGGAAGCCACCGCCGCCTCTGCCACGCAGACCGGAATCTTTAACTTCCTGGATAACCTGTGCGGGAGTCATTTCGGTCAAAACCTTACCGAGTGCCTTATAACCGTCACAAGCGATGTATTCGTCGATTTCTTCAGGGTTGATAACACCGCAGTTTCTTAATGCTACACGGTGTTGCTTTTTGTAGAAGTCAACTTCGTTTAAGGACTTAACATTGTTTTCGTCCACAACGGTTTCCTGATACAATAAACGTTTAACAATTTTACCCTTCAAAAGGTGCTGTTCTACGATTTCAGCAACGTCATCTTTCTGAACCATGCTGTAGAAAGAACCTTCGGGATAAACGATAACGATCGGGCCTAAAGCGCAAAGGCCGAAGCAACCGGTCTGGATAACCTTAACTTCTTTGTCGATATCGAAATTTTTGAGCTGCGCTTCAAATTCTTCAATAATCTGCTTAGAACCGGACGAAGTACAACCGGTACCGCCGCAGACAAGAACGTGAGATCTTACGAGTTCCATTTCTTATCCTCCATTTCCAAATTATTCGGCTTTACCAATTGTGTATTCGTCAACAACCTTGCCGTTTACAATGTGATCGCTCACAATTTTTGCTACTTTTTCTGCTGTCATTTTAACATATGTAACTTTTTCCTGACCGGGAACATAAACTTCAACAACAGGTTCCAAACGGCAAACGCCGATGCAACCGGTCTGGGTTACAAATGCATTGGAAATATTTCTCTTCTGCAATTCTTCCACAAAAGCCTGCATAACAGGTCTTGCGCCTGCTGCGATACCGCAGGTAGCCATACCTACAACGATACGGGTTTCTTCTGCACCTTCTTTACGAAGACCAACCTTGTTTACAGTTCTGTTTCTGATTGCTTCCAAATCTGCTAAACTTTTCATTACTATACACCTCCGTGAATTGATAAAATACCATCATTTATGTATTCCTGCATCCATAGAACCACCTCAGGCTCGTTGAACGGAACACCTGCCAAAACCTCCCGGATTTGCTTTGTATCAAACACAAACTCTTCTCCGTCCGAAACATGTCGGTACAGAAAATCAATGTGCTCGTTACAGGACGCGAGCGACGACATGGTCTGGGCGATATCCCCTAAAGGTACCCGGTCGATGTGGTCAAGCTTAAAGGTTGCGGTAACCACAGTCCCTACCCCAACCTCCGATTCGATATTGAGCTTTCCTTCCGCCTGCTCTGCCGCAAGCTTCAAAAGCGGAATGCCCATCCCCACCTTTCGGGGGGTTCTCGTCGTGGTAAAAGGGTCTGTCACATTTTTCAAAAACTCGGGTGCCATACCCTTGCCGTCATCCTTGATGGTTAAGGTAAGCAGATTCTGCTTTGTGTCCTTGACCACCGATATTTCCACCAAACTTGCGTTTGCAGAAATAGAATTCTGTGCAATATCCAGAATGTTTAAAGATAACTCTTTCATGGTATTAGTATTTTGCTAAGATATCATCAACATCATCAACGGTAAGACGTCCGTGAACATCTTCGTTTACGGTCAATACCGGTGCAAGACCGCATGCACCGATACATCTGGAAGCTTCCAGAGAGAATTTACCGTCAGGTGTACATTCCCCAACGTCGATGCCAAGTCTTTGCTTCAATCTTTCCAAGATTTCGCCGGAACCCTTTACATAGCAAGCGGTACCAAGACATACTGCAATTTTGTATTTTCCCTTCGGATACAGAGAGAACTGTGCGTAGAAAGTTACAACACCGTATACTTCTGCCAGGGACAAGCCCAGACCTTCAGCAATTATGGTCTGTACTTCAATCGGAAGATAGCCGTAAATTTCCTGCGCTTCATGCAGAACAGGAATCAAAGCACCGCGGGAATCCTTATGCTTTGCGATTACTTCCATGAGCTGATTTTCCTGCTCTTTTGTGCCATTAAAAGCAGGTACTTTTTTTTCTGCCATTTTACTGCCTCCTTTATTTTTGAATACAAAAAGTATTACATATAGTTTTAAGTATGACGCACGTATCACATCATACCTTATAGATTATAACACAACTTTTGACTAAAATCTACATTTTTATAAAATATAATGATTTTATTTTATATTTTCTTTTTCAAATACGAAATCAGTGTTTTTGCAGATTTTTCAGGAAGTTCAAGATAGTTTTCCGGCTCGGAAATATCCTCTAAGTAATGCGCATCCGAATTCTGTATAATTTGTTTTCGCAAATACGCAAAGCTTTCAGGCAATGCTTTTTTGGAAACTTCTACCGTTTCAAAGCCGATATCCGGCAACAAACCTAAGTTTGAAAGCACACTATATGAGCTTCTGTCCACATGGGCAGGCACTGCTACCCCACCGCATGCATCAGCATATTCTTTGATTTTTTCAAAGTCCAGTGTTGTGGCGGTTACCAAGAGCTTTTCTTCTGTACCGACAACCTCATCTTCTTCGTTCATGTATTGCTGATCACCGAAAATTTCAGGTCGGTTCAAAACAGGACCCATGTGATTTTTTACAATCTCCCCCATTTTCTCCGCACTTTCGATATCCGGAAACAAACACAACACATGTACTTCTTCTTCGCTTTCCACTTCCATACCGGGCACCACTACCAAATCCGTCCCTTCTGCCACCTTCATGGCAGACCGCACATTTCCAATGCTGTTGTGGTCTGAAATTGCAATGATATCCAAGCCCTTCAGAATAGACATATTCACCACATTATTCGGTGTCATGTCTGCATCACCGCAGGGCGAAAGTGCCGTATGGATATGCAAATCGTAAAAACACTTCATAACAGCTCCTTTATCGCGCAAGCTGCCTCAAAGGAAGAAAGCGATGTTTTTAAGATAGCAACCTCCTGCTGAACGGCTTTTTCCAAAGTCGCAGGCTCCGGGTCTACGCCTTCGCTCAGCACGATGCACGCCACATCCGTCAGCACCGCCACAGCCACAATATTTGTGTTGGACATAATGGTCACCCACGCATCGTCCTGCTGTGCTTTGGACATCACCCAGCTCAAAAGGTCACCCACATAACCGTTTTTCACATCTCTGTCCAGATTGATTTCTCCGGTTAAAATTTCAGCATTCAGCTTTTCAGCCAATTCTTTTACTTGCATAAAAACGCTCCTATTCATCCAGTTGATTCATTTCGTTAATCAAGAAATTCAGTTTTTCGCGGAATTTAAAGATACAGTCGGATTCTTTAGCATACCCTTTTGCAATATCCTCCGAAAGTGCTTCGCAGGAGGGTGCACCGCACGATCCGCAGTCCAGACGTGGCATATTTTTGTAAATTTCATCCCGCTTGTTCATGATTTCCATGGCTTCTTTAAAGGTTTTGCCAAGGCTCATAACCGGAATGTATTCTACCTCTTTATCAAACATCAGATCTTCCAGTTTAACATCGCCCATGTCCACAGGTTGATTGTCAAAGGTTTTGGAAAGCTTTGCAATACGCGAGCTTGCCACAAAAGAATTTTCTACCGCCAATATGCCGCCGACACAACCGCCGACACAAGCTAAGCACTCTACAAAATCCACTTCGTCCAGCTTTTCGTCGTCCACTTCTTCCAGAACCTTAATGACATTGTCAATGCCCGAAACCGAAATACTGTTTTCCAGCTCAAGTCCGCCCGTTTCACCGCCCGACAACGCCCAGGACAACCCGGACGAGGTAACTTTGGACGCATTTTCCACATTCTGCTGTTTAAACAGGAAGGGTGCAATTTTTGCATACACCTCAGTCATGGAAAGCACGCCGTCCAAAGCGGTGCTTTCAGTGCCGACAGGTGAAATATATGTAGCCATTTTTGCCGCACAGGGAGAAATGAAGAAAATGCCGATTTCTTCTGACTTCAAACCCGTCTTTTTTATAGTTTCCTTACGGGCAACCCTTGCTATGCATTCCATTGGACTGATAATGGGCAGAATGTGATCTACCAGATTCGGAAAACGAATCTGAATCAGCTTCACCACTGCAGGACAAGCAGAATTGATAACCGGTTTTTTCACATCTTTCCGCTGTAAATAAAGCTTTGTAGCTTCGGTAATCAAATCTGCACCGGTTGCCACGTCATACACTTCATCAAAGCCGATTTCTTTCAAAGCCGCCAAGACCAGATTCACGTTTTTGAGCATTTTGAACTGCCCGTAAAGTGTCGGTGCCGGCAACGCGATTTTATATTTATAATTATTTATTTTTTCAAAAGGATCCGTCACTGCCTTTTTTGCATGATACGGACACACACGGATGCATGCACCGCAATCCACACAGCGTTCCTTTACAATTTTTGCTTTTCCGTTCCGGACACGGATTGCTTCGGTCGGGCAACGCTTCAGACAGTTCGTGCATCCCTTACACGCATCTCTTTCCAAAGAAACAGAATGAAAATATGTATTTATACTCTTGTTTTCCATTTCTTTTTAATCACCTCTTTTGATATGCTTTTTAAGCAGGAATATTCACAAATATTTCTATTGTGGTTCCTTTGCCAAGCTCAGAACTGATATTCATTCTGTCGGCATATTTTTTAATATTCGGCAAACCCATGCCTGCGCCAAAGCCCAGCTCACGAACCCCTTCCGGTGCAGTGGAAAAGCCCTCCTGCATCGCCTGATTGATATCCGCAATACCGGGACCTTCGTCAGCCAGAATAACATGTACATATTCCGGAGAAATTTCCACATCAATCTGTCCGCCGTTGGCATGAATAACCATGTTGATTTCTGCCTCGTACATGGAAATCGCCACTTTCCGGATAACCTCGGGTGGCACGCCAAGCTTTCTTAATGCTTTTTTCACTTCACTGGATGCTTCTCCGGCTGCCTGGAAATCGGTCGGACTTACCTTGTAGCTTAATTTTACTACATCACTGTTCATAAGCTACCTCCCTGTCAGCGAACCAGTCCGCCGCTATAAAGCTTACCGCAAGCAGAATAGAGAGGCTCTTCGGTCGTCATAATAATCATATCTTTTTTCTTTGCCAGTTCAATAATTTCATCCTCGGGCATTTTACCGCGCACAAAGCAGATGGCACGAATGTCCATCATTTCCGCAGTGCGAACCACCTGCAGATTATTAAGACCGGTAAGCAGCAACCCCTGATTCTTTACATATGCCAGAACGTCACTCATCAGGTCGCTGCCGCAGGCAGAAAAAACTTCCTCGTCCAGCATATCCTCACCATTTAAAATTTGTGCATTCAAAATTTCTTTTACTTCACTGATTTTCATATGTTCACCTTCTCATAAAGATTTATATAATTAGTATAGCAAATTTTGCAAAAAAATGCAATAAGCAATTGTTGGGCACAAAACACAAAAAAAGAGCCTGTTTAGGCTCTTTTTTATTGGATATTCAGTTCAAGTCCTTCACGCATCAGCTTGATGGGGACACCCTCTTTTACAAACACATCCCGTACGATCACATTTTTCAGAAAATCGGATTCACGCATACAACGGAAATCCAGGCCGCAGCCGATATAATTTTCATCCGGATCATTAATGAATTTTTCCATACGGTAATCCGCTGTTCCATTGAAATGGATGTTTTCCAACAATACATTTTCCAAAGACGCACCGCCCGAAACCACACAACCGTTTTCCCAAAACACGCCGGAGGACTGATATGTGGATATTGCATACATAGATTTTCCTTCCGCATACACATCACGGATCACAGAATCCTTTAAGGTTGCTGCCAAATATACAGTTCCTCTGAACAAAGAACGCACATTTGTTACCGTAATGTTGAAAATTTCTCCATGTATTGCCGGACGATTTCTGTAATAATTATTTTCCCCGATACGCACAACACCCCAGGGACCGTATTCCTGATTGTCCGGATAAATTTCTTCCGAAGTAGAAATGTTATCAATCCGTATATTATAAAGCTTTGCGCCATCCGAACAACGAAGCGCAACCACCGTTGCCGCCGTTCTGGTACAAACATCCCGAATGGTAACATCATGTATGTCACAATTTCTGTCTTTACAAAGATACGCACCATCAAACTCTGCAGGAAATGCCGAAAGTGCCACAGAGTCATCTCCTGTTCTTCCCTTGATGCGCTCAATCAAAATTTCCGAACAACCGATTCTTAAATTGATGCCATCCTGATTCGGAACATGCGCTCCGTTATAAAAAGTAATGTCAGAGAGTCTGCCTCGCTTGCAACCAATTTGATTGATTGCCCAATAACGCATATTTACGCATTTGATACCTTCTATCACATAGTCAACAACGTTGCACAGAAAAATCAAATGGCTTGTTTGCATGGGAATGCCCATTTTCTGATAGGTTTGCTCATGCAGACCATTTTCATTGTTTCCGCCATCCAGAACAGCGTTTCCTCTGCCGAGAATTTGGATATGGCTTTGTTCTTCACCCAAATACGACCTTGATTCAAAACAAATATTTTTGTTTCGGAAAATATTTTCATAAACACCGTCTGCCAATGTCAGATGACAGTTATCTAAAATGATCGTGATGTCCGAGGGTAAAAGAATGGATTTTTCAATCACCCATTCCGTTAAACCGGTTCGTTCCGACAGTTTGGGAATAATCACAGTGTTAATATTTTGTTCAATCGCATAATCAATGGCGTTTTGAATGGACTCGGAGTCGGATTTCCCTATAATGTTTTTATCATTCGGTGTTACGCAGCGCATACTAAAAGCCCCTTTTACAAAAAAATTATATGCGTTAATTATAGCATTTTCAATCTTCTTGTCAAGTTAAAAGTTGCATTTCGAAAATTTTTCGTAAATTATTTCAGCAACGCCGCTTTATCTGTCTTTTCCCATGCAACGCCTAAATCTTCACGACCCATATGACCGTAAGCTGCGAGTTGTTTGTAGATAGGTGCTCTTAAACCCAACTGTTTGATGATTGCCGCAGGACGCATGTCAAACACTTTGTTTACGCGGTTTGCAATTTCTTCTTCGGAAATTAAACCGGTACCAAAGGTATCAATCATAACCGAAACGGGTTTTGCCACACCGATCGCATAGGCAAGCTGAACCTCACATTTTTTAGCCAATCCTGCCGCAACAACGTTTTTAGCGATGTAGCGTGCATAGTAAGCTGCGCTTCTGTCTACTTTCGTCGGGTCCTTGCCTGAGAAAGCACCGCCACCGTGACGTGCATAACCGCCGTAGGTGTCAACAATAATTTTTCTGCCGGTAAGACCGGTATCTCCCATAGGACCGCCGATTACAAAACGACCGGTGGGATTTACATAAATCTTGGTATCAATATCCAAAAGTTCAGAAGGAACAATAGGTTCAATAACAAGGCTTATAATATCTTTACGGATTTGTTCTAAGGATACGTCTGCTGCGTGCTGTGTGGAAACAACCACCGCATCAACGCGCACAGCCTTATCGTCGTCATATTCAACCGTAACCTGTGTTTTGCCGTCCGGTCTTAAATACGGAAGTGTGCCGTTTTTACGCACTTCTGTCAGGCGTTTTGCCATCTTGTGTGCAAGCATAATGGGAAGAGGCATCAGCTCAGGGGTTTCGTCGCAAGCATAGCCAAACATCATACCCTGATCCCCTGCACCGATGGAAGAGCTGTCTTCGGTATCACCGTCTTTCGCTTCTGCCGCCATATCTACACCAAGCGCAATATCTGCAGACTGCTCATGGATAGCGGTCATAACACTACAGGTGTTGCCGTCAAAACCAAAATCACCGTTGTTATAGCCGATTTCATTTACAGTATCGCGCACAATTTTCTGTACGTCCACATAACAATCGGTGGAAATTTCACCCATAACCACAACAGAGCCTGTAGTTGTAAAGGTTTCGCAGGCTACACGTGCAGCAGGATCGTTGGTATAAATCGCATCAAGCACCGCATCCGAAATGAGGTCGCACATTTTATCGGGATGCCCCTCAGTAACAGATTCGGAAGTAAAGAGTTTTCTCATAGTATAATCTATCCTTTCTCAAAAACGTAATTATATCGGTTTAAGCAAATGCCATAAGTCCCAAATGGCTCAAAGCAAGCATAACCAGCCCCGCAGTAACAACACCCAGTGCGATTGCAGGAAAAGAATGCTTAAGACGCATCCCCATAACAGATGCAATCAAAGCACCTGTCCAGGCACCCGTACCGGGAAGCGGAATGGCAACAAAGGCAAATAATGCCCAAAAAGAAACTGCATTTTTACGGGAATTTCTTTTCCTGGCATCTTCCTTTGCATTTGCCGCTTCAGCCTTTTTCTTCGCACGGTTTTCCAGGCGAATCACAAGACCTCGCAACAGCTTTGTTTTCTTCATCCATTCAAAAATCGGACGTAAAAACCAGATAATGAAAGGAACCGGAAGCAGATTTCCAACCACGCAAAGCAAAAGTGCTTCCAGCCACGGCATATTAAACGCAACGACCGCAACAGGCAATGCTCCGCGTAATTCAATCACCGGAATCATAGATATTAAAAGCACAATAATTTCATTCGGAACCGATGAAAGCAAATCTAATAAATAATCCATATGTCCTCCCATTTTTTATAAATCATATAGATTATACTATAAAAAACGACAAAAAGCAAGTTTTATTTTTCAGAGATTTTCACTAAGATGACCGTCATATCATCTTTACAGCCTAAAACCCGTCTTACCGCCTCCTCCATTAGTTTATCCGCACCATGCTGCGCACTGCAGTCCCCAAGATTTATCAAGAAATCCTTAATCCATTTATCATCGATACTCACGTCGGTCACGCCATCCGAAACCAGCAAAATCCAGTCCCCCGAACAAAAGGCAAGTCGGCGGTTTGCAGTCTCAATTTCGCCTACAATGCCGGCAGGCAGAGCCTGTGCCGCCAACACCCCCACCTGATTTCCTCTGCATAAATACGAGCAGGCGCTGGCGTTTTTAATAATTTCTCCCTCTCCGCTGAACAAATCCAGTACAAGCAAATCCAATGTGGCAAAATTCTCATCATAAGACTTAAGTACAAGCACGGAGTTAATCAACCGCACCGCCGTTTCCCGGGCAATGCCTGCCATGAGCATATGCTCTAAAAGACCGACCGTCTCCCGGCTTTCCTTTGCCGCCCGGTTGCCTGTTCCCATGCCGTCGCTTAAAGCAATCACCAGTTTCCCCTCTTCGGGGTACATAATAGCATAGCTGTCTCCGCACGCCTGCTCTTTTGACGGGCGTATCCGCGAAATACCAATCTGCGCTTCAAAATTCTCCTTTTCGCGATATGTAAAGATACTTCTTTCTCTGTTCGTGTTTTCCTGCAACAATGAAAAATTCCTGCCGGTCACTTTGCTCAAAACAGCCTTACTGTCTCTTATACAAGCCTCCTTCGATTTACAGTCAAGCACCGAAATCTCCGCCTCCAGACGATTGTTCAACCCTTTTGTAACCGACACATTTTCCACATACATTCCCAGCCCATCCAGCAAAGTAATGATCCTTTTTTCACTCTCCTCTTCAAAAACAACCGTCTCTGTTATTTCATTTGCCAGACAACGCACTACGCCCGAAACCTCACTGAGCTGCTTTGATACCAGTTCGCGGTTTTCTGCAATACGGTTTTCCCAGACACGGTTTACCCGAAACACCTCGTACACCTTATTGCATTCCGAAAGCATTCGTTCATTTTGCAGACATCGGTTTTTTATATTTGCCGACAAGTCTGTCCGCTCTGCCCAGCCCCGATGTATTGTTTTTTGCAAAAGTCCTGCAATTTCTGATCTCGCTGTCTCTTCACGCAGAATGCATCTACTCCTTTGTTCGCATTTTCCGCAAACCCTTTCGTACACATCCGCAGTCAGCAAAGCTGCTGTTTCTTTTTCCCCTTCTTTCCTGATTTTCCCTGCGTTTCCCATGGATGCCGCCAGTACGGAAAAAGCATCCGCAATACGGTTCAATCGTTTTACTGCCATTTTTTCAAACGCCTCTCTTTCGTTTTTTTGGTATATTCCTTGTCTTTGTGTCAAAAGCAAAATGCTTTGTTTTATTTTTAAAAGCCTCTTTTTCGGCATCAAAAGAAAAACTACACCTGCAATAAATATTTCCGGCAAACCAATCAGGAATCCCTCCGGATTGCCCGTATAAAATGTCATCAGCACGTCCGAAAGAACCATACCTGCAACAATACCCGGCTTACCAAGCCTTTTACACACACAGCAAAAAAGTGCCGCCACCGAATATGCACCCACCGCATATAGCATAGACGGACTTAAAAGACTCACAAAAAAACCAAGCACCGTTCCCAAAACAACACATGCTCCAACGGAAAAGCTATATGCCGAAAACAATACTATAAAAACAGAAAAGGTCTCTGCCAGATACAACCCCTGCGTCGGTTGCAGACGCGTAAGTCCTGACAGACAGATACAAAACACTGCAGCAATGCAAAAAAGCTCCTCTGCAGTTGCGCTTCTGCGCAGCTTAGGGGCAGACAAAAAGCGGAACACCGTTATATACGCATGCACCGAAAAAAGTCCCACAACAAGCTCTGCGCCTGCAAGAATCCAGAAGTAAAGATTTTTTTCTGCAAAACCGCCATAAATCAAATCCGCAAGAAATAAAGCTATGCAGTAAAACACACAGCCTGTCCGCTCCGTTACAAAGCCCCGTCTGCCTGCAGATGCAGCAGTCAATAAAAGAACTGCAATCCAGTATTTAAGTGCAGATATCCCGAAGCCGCCAAGCCCGATTCCCAATGCGATCCAGAGTGCCGACAATCCGCATGGCTCAAGACAGTATACTGCCGCAGCACAAGCCACGCCAAAAGGGGAAAGTGTTTGCAAAACACATCCCATGCCGGACAGCACCAGACAGCTTGTCCTTAAAATCTGAGCGACCGAAAACATTCCGATTCCCTTCCGGAATATTCTCCGAAAAGTCTCCATCCACACCCCTCCTTCCCTGCAATACGCTTACATTATACGCATTTAAATAAAAAAATCTTGTAGACTTTTCTGTTTTATGCACATTTCCCGCCAACATTTCCAAACAAAAAAGCATACCGCAAATGCGGTATGCTTTGATTTTATCTGCAGCCTCTGTTACAGTTCCCGTCCTCCGCATCACTGAAGAAATCGTGCTTCTGGGGCGGGTAAAATTCGTCCACAGGGAATTCGATGCGATCAAACAGCTCGCAGGGGTTTTCCGCAGAAGTACCCACGCATTCGCTTTCCGGTACACAGAAATCATAAACCGGAATGAGAAGCTGTACATTTCGTTCAAGCTTTACAATGGAGAACAAGCCTAAGGTTACATATACCTGTCTGCCTGCATCCGGTTCTGCAAACACATCATCAAAGCACTTGCAGATAAAGTCGGGCGCGCCGGCAATATCATACTGGTTGCAGCAGCAATGATTGTTGCAGCAATTTTCAGGCTCTACAATTTTTGCAGACAAGCTAATGGGTTCTACAACCTCAACGACCGCCTGGGGCATATTGGTTTTCATAAGCATCTGCGGATCTAATTCATCGTAGGCAAAAGTAGAACGGAAAATCTTGGATTTACCTTCGGAGCCGAACAAAACAACCTTTTTGTCATAAACCGCAAGCCCCTCTACCCGCTTGGTTTTCATTAAACCGCAGAATACATCTAATGTAACTTTAAAAAAGAATTTAATGTCAATGGTATAATAGCCCGAATTGAAAGGCACCGGTTCTACATCCTGATGTACATACAAAATTTGCGCATTGCTGACTTTAACGGACAATGCGTTTTCAATCAGCTCCTGCCCTTCACGGCAGAGATACACCCGCAAATCTTCGAGACATTCCTTGTCACGGCAGGAATCATACACCTTGTCTGTATGGATACAAACCGCTTCACGGATACCGTTGCAACCGTCACCGCAAATCGGACCCGGCACTACTTCTCTTCCCATATCCATTCCTCCTATTCTTATTTCGGGTTTCCCCATTTACATACTATGTGAAAAAACAAATAATGTGCCAAAAAACTCATGCGGGGACACTTTTTCCAAAACACAGATTGAATGATTTTATTGAATAACCACTCTTTCTCCCGCATATATTGAAACAAAAACCGGATAAGGAGAAAAAACTATGAAGCAAGTTCTGTACACACCGCAAGGACTCTGGAAATTTTACCACGACGAAAAAAAGGGCATCTGCTTTTATGCCCCGAAAAGCACAACACCCATGCTGTTATTCGAAAAGGGATGTGCTGATTTTGATACCGCCTGCGACGAAAAAGGCAATCTCTTTCTAATCAGCCAGGACGACAAAAACAATCTGTATTTATTCTATTATGATAAAAAACGTTGGAACCGCCAATGCATTTTAGAATCTAAAAGTGTTGTTCCGTATGACAAAAATTTCCGTCTTTTTTGCACAAACGGCTGGGTGCATGCCTTTTACAATATCCGCCACGAAGCCCAGTATCTTCTGGTGCACCATATGTTAAACGAAAACACAAAGCCGGAGGTCATTGAATCCAGAAGTTATCCGTTTTGTTATGCCGTCACGCAGGACAGCAAACAAAACATACATGTATTCTATGAAAAAAGCGGACTGATGCAAAAAACATTTTTCTGGCAGAACAAAGCCTGGGTAGAACCGAAGCTTCTTACCGAAATCAATGGCGACTTGATTTCTCTGCAGGGTATTTTTGATGAAAATGATGCGATGCATCTTGTGTACAGCCGTCGCAACAAGCAGGAATATTCGGTTTGTTATTTAAGCGAGCGGGGCACGCAAACTTTGCTCAGCGGTCTTGAAAACGCACCCGAGCCGATTATTTTGCAGTTTAAAGAGTATCACATTCTGTTCCGCATGGCAGGAAGATTGCTCCAAAGCAGTGCCATCCGTCCCGAAGAAGGCTTTTTAAAACCACAGTACTATTTCCCCGGAAGCTTTAATCCGCACAGCCTTTTCCGCATCAAAACCTCACAGACCTTACGTCGACACCATATTTTCGTCGATACTATTTACGGCACCGAGGCGCGTCCCGACCGTTTTGATGCGACCTTAATCGGAGAAGCTTTAAATGCCATTGATTTTGCTCTGCCCGAAAAACCCGTTGAGCAAGAAAGTGACCTTACACAGTATATGCAGGAGGTTTCGGATTTCCAAAAGGAAGAACAAAAAGAAACCGTCTATGATTCTCCTGCCCCCGAAGTGACGCCCCTCGATTCCAAATTAGATGCCTTTGAGGCACGCATCTCCGCCTTAGAAAACCAATTTAAAAAAGCAGATTCATGAAGAATCTGCTTTTTTTGATTAGTCGATTGTTACTTCTTTCATAACCTGATCCACTCTGGGTCTGTCCATATAGTCTGTGGGGATGCCTGCGATTTCATCAACCACATCCATACCCTCTACAACCTTGCCGAACGCGGCATACTGACCGTCTAAGTGCGGAGCATCCTGATGCATGATAAAGAACTGCGAGCCGGCAGAATTAGGATCCATTGCACGTGCCATGGAAAGCACACCTCTTTCATGCTTCAAATCATTCTTAAAGCCGTTTGCTGCAAATTCACCTTCAATTTGATAGCCCGGGCCACCCATGCCGTTGCCGTTGGGGCAACCGCCCTGAATCATAAAGCCCGGAATTACGCGGTGGAAAATTAAACCGTTATAAAAGCCTTCTTTAACCAGCTTTTCAAAGTTTGCCACGGATTTGGGTGCGATTTCGGGATACAGTTCAATTTTAATCTGCTTTCCGTTTTCCATTGTAATTGTTACCATTGTTCATTTCTCCTTTTATGTTTATTTATGGTTATTACCATTATAATTTTTTAATTCTGCGTATTCACCGTTCTCTAAAAAGACAGCCGGCGCAAAATAGGCGTTGGAATACACACTTCCGTCTTCTTTCTTATAAAAGCTGTGTTCGTCCCCTGTCGGTCCGTGACCATACAGATACACATCTGCCTTTCCCTCAAGGTCAATTACCCGATGACACAAAAGAAAGTCTTTTCCGAAGAGCGTTACGATTGTGTTTGATTCCACCACCTTGCTTTTATCTGCAATTTTCTGAACATATTCAGGTAAATCGTTATTTCCGCGAACAATAAAAACTTGTTTTGCATGGTTTTCCATACATTTGATCAGTGTCGGAATGTAGTCTTTGTATAAAGGAATGTCTTCCTCTTTCCGACCTGCCTTTAAATTGTCGCACAAATCACCCGTATGCACAATAATATCTGCCTTAGCTTTTCGAATCAGCTTTTTAATAAACGGATATCCGTCTAAAGGAATATCACCGATATGCAACAGCTTTTCCCCTTTGTAATTTAAAAGATGTGCAGGAATTTCAACCGCTCTTCGTTCGTTGGGAATGGTGCTGTATATGCTTTCATCTGCGGTATAATAAATCGGATTGGACAAAAGGATACATCTGTCCTCTTTATATACACTTACGCGCACAAAGTTTACCTTATCGGTCATAGAAACAGATATTTCGCCCGTGTAGTCGTTTTCAACGTTTTCGGTTTTAACATCCTTGCCGTTCACCGTCCACACGACCCTTGATTTTTCAGGCAGTCCTTTTACGGAAGTATATACCGTTTTGGCTTCGTTGGTAAACACAACATTCCCCATGTCGTTTCCGTCTTGGTCGTAAAAACAAAAATCCACATGTTGCAGATATACAGGGTCACCCGTGTAGAGATTTCCCGCTTTCATGCTTTCAATAAATTCGTTTTCACAAGGGTTTTCTGCCGCTATATACGCACAGAAATTATTACGATCAAACCAGTTTAAGCTGTTGGAGTGATTGTCGCTGTCGCCATATCCACTGATAAAAATTCCGTTCGCGGATAAAGTATCCCAAAGCTTTAAAAAAGTTGAAAATTTTGTGTTGTTTCTGCCAATCGGAAAGCCTACCTCCAGCATGGTTGCACCATACGCACGGTTTGAAACGTAATCGTCAATCACCTCGGGTGCAAGCTCGTCTGCAAGTTCGGGATTTAACCGCAGTCTGTCTTTTAAAGCATCAAACGGATGGTTTCTTGCATAGATTCCGCCGTACGCCTTTACATGCTCGATTGCCTGTTGTTCGGTTACATTATAATTGTGTTTCTGATAGTCAATCACAGGCACTTTTGTGGAAAAACAGATTTTATGCGGTCCTGCCGCTGTAATTTCATAGGTTACAATAGGTGTTACGCCATATTTTTTGCCGATTTCATCCGCAAGCCGTTGTTGCTCAATTCTGCCCTCTTCAAAGGCAAGCGCCCAGTCGATGGAAAGACTTTTTAAGAACAAAGTAGCTTCCGCCCCACATCGTGCAGACACGGAAAAGGTAATCTGGGCTAAAATATTATCGCCACCGCCTATTTTTTCTGCATCCGTCAAAAGATTTAAATCAATGGTATCCGCTTCAAAAGATAATGGTTTTACAACGCGATATGCGTTTTCCAGTCCTTCTGCGTTGCCCGCCACATATAAAATATGACCGTTTTCAAATTCAGGCGGTCGCTGAGAAAGCTTTACATCTACCATGACTCTTGCATTTTCTCCAAATCCCTTAGCATGCATAGCAAGATGAAGCATGGTTTTTGCAAGCAAAGCATATTCATGACGTTTTTGCGAAGAACCGAAGGCAAGGCTTACGGTTGACCATTCCTCCGTTTTTCCCTTTGCCGTTATATTTAATATTTTGTTATCATCAATAAACCATGTGCAATCTTCGTCTTGCTTCTCCACCGTAAAACCCTTATGTCTTGGTCTTAACGGATCATCTGACGGCTCATGAATCATAATTTCACCTTGGGAAAAATCAAAGTATGAAACCTGATTTTCTCTCGGACCCATGCGACTGTCATGATCGGTTATATACATATGTTGCATCCCAAGCTTTTGGGCATTGTAAAAATGCCCCTCCATGCTCGCCTGACTTTCCCAGGCAGAATGCATATGTAAATGTATCGGCCAATATTTCATAGTACCCCTCCTTGCTGTATCAAAGTACAAATCATACAGGCAGACCCGTAAGCTTTTCATCTGCTCCGCAATTGGATTTTTGCTCTGCACCCGCTAAAGCTTCTGCCGTTTTTTTAATAATATCAACAATCTGTTTTGCACATACTTCCGAGCCCTCATCCGTTAAGTGGATATTGTCATCATTTCTTATATACCGATTAATGTCTTTCGCTACGGTACTGTACAAATCGTTTATAATAACACCTTTTTCTTCAAGCAAAGGAACAATCATTTTATTGTATCTATCTATTACTAAATTTCTGTTATACATATTTTCTCCCGAAACAGGGGTCGTTGTTGCAAAAATAACCTTATCATATTTTGAGAGCAATATGTCGGCTACTCTGAGCATATTTGTTCTATATTCATCCTCTGTGGAAAAAGACCCGTCCCCAAACAAATCACACGTATCCCACAAACCGTTATTCCAATGCACAATTCTGCTGCCTGCCATATCCGCTCTCCAGTCGAAAAGACCTCGCAAGGTATATTTGGCAAACCGACAATTATCTTTTGGCTGAAAGACTTCGTATACATCGCCTAAAAGCTCCGGCACAAGGCACCCGTAACCGATTAGTCTTATAGAATCTCCTATCAATGTTACCTTCATTTTTTCTTCTCCTTACCAAAGTATTTTTTTAGTTGCAATGCTTTTCAATAAACTCTATGATTGCTGTATTGTCCGTAAGTCCATGGGGGTGATGTCCACAATTTTCTTTCCCGAACACAACGATATTGCCATTGTTTTTCCGATAGTATTTTTCAAGAATCTGTCCGTTTTCATCATAAGGTACAACCTCGTCCGAATCACCGTACACCATAACAACCGGAATATTGTTTTGAATGAGTATATCCAGCTTATCCACCGGATTTTCTCTGTAATTGATTAAATCAATAAGATTCATGCCCGTTGCATCTACAAATTCCTGCATCATGCTGTTTCCTGCTTTACCAATACCTGCAGGACAAGACAGAAAATTCATAACCGGCGCATCAAGGTAGAGAACCTGCACATACGAAGGATGCCTTGCTGCAAATTTAGATGCAATCAATCCACCACAGCTCATGCCGATGGGTACACACTTTTTATGCAAACCAAATTCGTTAGCCACATACTCTGCAAACCGCTTTTTTAAATCAAGGTCTTCATCTAAACACCAACGCGTAATATTTTTTATGTAAGCCAAATGCCATCCGCGTTTAAGCATTTCAATCTCAAGATTGGGAAACGCATCAAAATATTCGGTTTTAATCATCCAGTTTTTGTTCTTGTTCGGCTTCAAAGGAAAAACCAGTATTGCTTCTCTTCCCTCAAATTCAAAATCAATTCTTTTAAATCCGTTCCACAAAGATTCTTTCAATCTTAAATCCTTCTTTCTTTTTTGCCAAGTTTCAAATAAAAGGCAAATAATTCAGACACTGTTTCCAGGTATATTTAATTCTCGCTTCGTCTTGGCTTTTCGCCTTTTTCAATATCCATCGGTGTTGAATGCTGCAGCTTAATGTTTCCGTCACTACAAGCTACAATTCGAGGCGCATCAAACCCAGAAACAGTTACATTTTCAAAAATTATATCTCTGAAATTCAATGCTTTGGCAACAGGCAAATCTCTTGCACCTTCCCTTGCCGTAATGATACAGTTTTTCATTTTAAAAGTCAGCGGTTCGTCTTCAGGACAACAGATATTTATAGGCAAGCATACGTCATTAAAAACACAATCTTCAAACATAATGTTATCTAATGCTCTGTTACATGCCCACACATGCCCGAAAGCTTGCGAAAATACCGAATCCACATTTTCAAATCTGCAATTTTTAATTAAAATGTCGCCCGGTATTCTCCTGATTTTCGCACGGTAGTCACAGTAATACAAAAACGCGTTAAGACAATTGTGTCGACAATTTTCATCGGTAGCTGCTCTGTTTTTTTTCTGTTCCGGAGACAAATTACCACGAAAACCGTATTTGTTCGGTGCAACAACCGCACAATTTTCAACCAACACATTTGTACCTCCAAAGCGCAAAGCACTACAGGATGAATTCAGCACAGAGTTTCGCACAACTACATTGATATTATCGAATCCTGCAATGGCATCATCCCCCGAATAAAACACAGTATCTTCCACAACCACATCGTCGCAGGTTCTTATGTCAAAACCATCGTGCCCACCAAGCACAGTAATACCTTTAACATGTATATTTTTACTGTTCTGAATGGCGTGCGCCCAGTTGGCACTGTCTTTCATCGTATAGCCTGAAAGTGTTACATTTTCACAAAACCACATATTTATGCCGTGCGGTCCTCTGTATTTTTCTTCACCCAGTTCATCATAGCAGTTTTGCCCGGATATGGTTGCATTTTTTCACCGATTATGGCGACATTTTTCGCATTTATCGCCCGGACTATCGCATTATTCCAACGACTGTATGGCTTTACGGATCGAGACTGACTTATTGATGTATCAACAACTTTCTCAAGGTCTTCCGGATTTACGGGTTCTATCTTATCATCAAGATACGCACAATAATCTTCAGGATCTGTGCTTCCTGTCAAAATCGCCCCTTCCATAAGATGCAATGTAACATTAGACCTTATTCGTAATCCACCAGTCAAAAAATTTCCACACGGAATAACAACTTCTCCTCCGCCTGCCAAAAAACATTCATCAATCGCTTTTTGAATTTGCTTTGTACAAATCTCATTTCCGGCTTTTGCACCAAAATCAGTAATATAGTACACGATGCCCACTCCTCATTTTGTAACACTATTTAACTTTCCTAAGTAAAAATCGCATAATTCAAAACCCGTTTTTCATATACGCCACTTTACATGCACGGGCATAACATTGCGAAACATATTCTTCAATTGTCATTTGGGTATACATATCATTGTCGTGTCGGTTTGGCTTACTGGTTTTATTCAGTTCAAATGTAAGAATATCGTTATAAGCGTATCTGTTTAATCTTTCAACAACGCTTTCCCAGGACGTAATGCCATCAAAGGGAAGCAGATGTAAATCGTCTGTCCAGATAATATTCCCGTCAAAATCACTGACCCCTAAATTGTCATTTAAATGGGTCGCAATGAGTCTGTCCCCGTACAAGCTTAGCATATCTTTTCCTCTGTTATAGCAAAGCTCATGCCCCGTATCCCAGCAAAATCCAACATTTTTGCATGTAGAAAAGGCATTCATCAATGATGCAAGGTATGCTTCGCCCTCGGTGTTCTCAAAGGCAATTCTGACATTTGATTTTTCAGCCTCCCGAACAACCCGTCCGAAATTCTCAATTCCTGCCGAATTTGGTCCGTCGCTCGGCTCAAAACCGATGTATGTATGGGCAACCATAATCGGAACACCCGATTCCGCACAATCTCTAACACACTCTAAAAGCTCATTTACGGCTTTTTCCGCTTCGGCATCACGCTTCCACATCTTTGCTGCATTTATAAAAGGTGCATGGACAGACTGATATATCATTCCGATTTCATCGGCTAATTTACGATAACTTTTTGTTTGTTTATCCCAATTTGTAAAAAAGGCATCAAATCCCGTTTGTTTGAAAAGAGAAATCTGTTCTTCTATACTGATTCCATACTGTGAACTTGTTCCCAAGCACAACTTTGTTTTATACACAACAATCAGCCCCTTTCCATATCATTACTTATACGACAAAATACGTTTTCTGACAAAATTGATTGCATGGCAAGCAGTCAGTTCGCGGTTTTTGTTGCGGTTGTACTTTAAATTAAGCTTAAAGTACTCGGTTTTATTTTTATCCGAAACACCGATATAGACAAGCCCCACAGGTTTTTCAGGCGTACCACCGTCGGGACCTGCAATGCCGGTTGCGGAAACACCGATGTCCGCATTTGCCGCAATGCGTGCCCCCTCTGCCATTTCCATAGCCGTTTCCGGACTTACTGCACCATACGCCTCTAAGGTTTCATGCTTTACACCAACCAAGGCTTCCTTGGCGGAATTGGCGTATGTAACATAGCTTTGGTCTAAAATGGCAGATGCGCCCGGCACACCACCTATTTTGGAGGCAATTAAACCTGCTGTACAGGATTCTGCCGTTGCAATTTTAAGCTTCTTTTCAATCAAAAGCTTTACAGTTACCGCTTCTAAGGTATCCTCACCCGTGCCGTACAAATCTTCGCCAAACACAGCATACAGCTTGTCGGCAGTTTTGGAAATCAGCTGCTTAGCTTCATCTAAATTCTTACCCTTGGCAGTTACCCGAAGCAAAGCCTCTGTTGCCTTGGCATAAGGTGCAATGGTAGGGTTGGTCTGGTTGTCAATCAAATCCTTTACCATTTGTGCTGCCTTTGACTCACCTACACCGAAAATATGATAGAATTCGGATTTTAAAACGCTGTCGGATTTTTTGAGCAGATATGGCTTAACAAAATTTTCAAACATCACGGTAAGCTCTGCCGGAGGTCCGGGAAGCACCACAATGATTTTTTCGCCGTTATCATATAAAAAGCCCGGTGCTGTGCCGTTTAAATTTTTAAGTGCCAAAGCCCCTTTGGGAATTAATGCTTGCTTTTTATTGCTCTCGGGCATTTCTCTGTCTCTAAAATAGTAAAGCAAATTGTCAAGGCTTTCTTTATGCATTTCCATCTCGAGTCCCAATGCTTCTGCCACCGTTTCTTTGGTGATATCGTCCGCAGTAGGTCCTAATCCGCCCGAAAAGATTACCATATCCGAACGGTCGATTGCCATTTTTGCATATTCTAAAAGTCTGTCATGGTTATCCCCCACAACGCCCTGATAATACACATTGATGCCTAAAGCAGAAAGCTCCTGTGAAAGGTACTGCGCATCGGTATTTAAAATGTCGCCCAAAAGAATTTCGGTGCCGACGGCTATAAGCTCACAAACCACTTATGCATCCACTCCTTCGATATACATGGTTTCGGTTTCCGCAATACATTTTTCAATAATGGCAGGAATATCCAGTGCTTCCTCCGCATATTCCACAAATTTCAACACCGGCTTTGTTTTGGGGTGCTTGGGTACAAATACCGTACAGCAATCCTCATAAGGCAAAACCGAGGTTTCGAGTGTACCGATTTTTCTTGCAATTTCAATAATTTCGTTTTTGTCCATACCAATTAACGGACGCATAACGGGCATGGATGTAGCGCAATCTGTAACGCTTAAGCTTTCTAAGGTCTGGCTTGCCACCTGACCGATGCTCTCACCCGTAATGAGTGCCGCGCTCTTGCCCATTTGTGCAATTTTTTCGGTGACCATCATCATCACTCTGCGCATAATAATGGTCAGCAAATCCTCAGGACATTTTTCATAAATTTCAAGCTGCGGCTCGGTAAAGGGTACGATATGCAAGGTAAAGGGACCTGAATATTGTGCTACAATTTTTGCAAGCTCGATGACCTTTTCCTTTGCACGCTCTGAGGTGTACGGAGGCGAGAAGAAATGCACCGCTTCTAATGCCACACCTCGCTTGGTTACCATATAGCCTGCAACGGGGCTGTCAATACCGCCCGACAAAAGCAGAGTTGCTTTGCCGTTGCTTCCCACCGGCATTCCGCCTGCACCCTTAATTCTGCCGCCATGCACATACGCCGCAAAATCACGCACTTCAGCCGTTACGGTAAGCTCTGGATTTTTTACATCCACCTTAAGGTGTGGAAACTTACTTAAAATATATCCACCCAAATCTCTGCAAAGCTCGGGAGATTGCATGGGGAATTTTTTATCTGCGCGCTTGGCTTCACATTTAAAGGTTTTCGCATTTTTCAGCTGGTCGCCAAGATATGCCACCGCTGTTTCGCAGATGGCTTCAAAGGTCTTTTCGCAAGGGGCTGCCGGCACAACCGAGGCAATACCAAACACTTTTCCTGCTGCTTCAATAGCGCGGTTAATATCAAAGTTTTCTTTTGGGGTAATCAAAATGGTAGACTGCCCCTTTTTCATATCAAATTCACCGGCACATTTTAATGCCGCCTTTGCGTTTTTCATCAATCTGTCTTCAAAAGCACGGCGATTCAATCCTTTTAAAACAATTTCGCCAAGCTTGAGCAAGAGAATTTCTTTCATGTTCATAAATCCTTTCTATCTTCGTTTAAAGCGCTTTAAGAATGCAACCTGCTTTGCCATTTCTTCTGCCGCTAAGTCCAGTTCTTCGTATGTGGTATCATTACCAAGGCTTATGCGCACAGAGCCTTGTGCCAATGTACGTCTTACACCCATACTTTCCAAAACATGGCTGATTTTTGTAGACTTTGATGTACATGCAGAGCCTGTGGAAACATAAACGCCCACATTTTCAAGGGCATGAAGCAAAACTTCTCCTCGCACACCGTCGAATCCGACATTTACAATGTGTACCGCTTCTTCTCCGTTTATTACCGCTTCGGGAATTTTTTCAAGCAGTTTTTCTTTTAAATACTCTCTTTTTTCTTTGAGGTCTGCCATAAGACGTGTACCGTCTTTTGCGATGCGCTCCGCTTCTAAACCAAACGCCACAATTCCGGGTGCGTTCATGGTGCCTGAGCGGATTCCTTCCTGGTCACCGCCAAAGCTTTGTGGCGAAAGTTTAATACCTTTTTTTACATACAGCGCACCAACACCCTTTAAGGCATGTACTTTATGTGCCGAAAAGCTCATTAAATCCACCTGCATTTTAGAGGGGTTAAGGGGTATTTTTCCCAACGCTTGCACACAATCGGAATGAATTACAGCTTTAGGTGCAATTTCTTTTAATTTTTCTATAGGTTGTACGACCCCCGTTTCATTATTAACCGCCATCACCGAAATGAAAACCGTATCGGGGCGTACCGCTTGCTTTAATTCTTCTAAGTCCACTTCCCCGTTTGGCTTTGTGCCGATGTAAGACACCTGCCAGCCATTCGCTTCCAGATGTGCAAAGGTATGCAAAACTGCATGATGCTCCATCTTTGTGGTAATAATGTGTCTGCCCTGATGCTTTAAAGACTGCACCGCACCTAAGATTGCTAAGTTATCACTTTCTGTTCCGCCCGAGGTAAACACAATTTCAGAGGCGTCACAGCAAAGGGCGCCAGCGAGTGCCTGCCTTGCTTTTTTGATTTCCTTTTCGGCTTTTAAGCCTAGCCCATGCAATGCCGATGCATTACCGTAGCATTCGGTTGCTACCCGGTTAAACGCATCCAATGCCTCTTTGGAAGGTCTGGTGGTTGCCGCATTATCCAAATAAACTTCCATGTAAAACTCCTTAAAATAAACTCTCATTATAGTTTACTATAAATTTTAAAATTTTTCAATAAAAAAGTGCGGAAAATCCGCACTTTTTTGTTATTTTTCCAAACATTTATGCAATACAACACCCACATAAGAGGCAAACCCGTGATTTAAGCTGTTGCTTACATCCTTGTGCTCCCATAAGGTTCCGGATTTTTCAACCATATCCGCAAAGAAATCCTTTATTTCTTTCAGCAACAACTCGGTTTCACCAAGCTGAAGCAGAATATCCATGCGCAGGTAAATACCGTTCATTGCGTTAGAGGGCTCATACGGAACAACAAAATCATGTGTACCATTCATACCGAACACTTTCAAAACGGTTTCCTTAAGTTCTGCATACATAGCATCATTCAAATCTGCAACACCGCACCATACAGCATAATACTGGCAGGTTTCGGACACGTTGTCGGTGTTTTTGGCAATGCCGTTCTCATAAACTGCGTTTTCTTCAAAATACTTGCCGTTAAAGGATTTTTCGATAATTTTTGCTTTTAAAGCTTCCGCTTTGCCCTCCGGAATCATTTCCGGGAACAGAGCAGTCACACAATTTAAAAACTTATAGTAAAGCATATTGGTGGGATAGTTAATATCTTGTGTCCAATCATTACATTTGGACCATTCCACAAAGTTCCAGTTTTCTAATTTTTCAACCAATCCATCCGCATTTTCTCTTTTGGCAAAGAAATCCACCAAATCCTGCACACGTTTTCTGTATTTTTCGGGGTTCTGCCCACTTCTTTCGATTTGCTCATAAATCTGCACAACAAACCACATAGACCATTGCGGAATGTATTCGCCCTTTAAAATAGCTGCCGGATAACACATGGGAATCATGCCCTCAGGCAAGTCATCAAAATCGGTTGCCACCACAAAGTTATTCAGCATCATCTCGTTGATGGTGGTTTTTCCAGTCAGGAAATATTCGGTTCGTGCCGTAAACATTGCATCCATCAGCCAACCTGCCCGTTCTCTTGTGGGGCAATCCATAAACACATCCACCGCATTCTGACGGAAGGTGTTTGCAGCAGCTTGATATATACCATGCAATGCCTTGTCGTCCGTGTGCAGTTCCGGAATTTCTTCCAAAGGATAGCAGTACTCGCGTACCGAAGCATCTTCTAAAACAAGCTCACCCTCGGTTACAAAGACGTAAAGATAACGGAAACCGTATACCTCCATGGTTTCGCCTTCATATTCGCCGTCTGACATGTGGTAATCTATTACATTTGTGATGTTGTTTTCTAAAATCGGGAACACACCGTCAAGACTTCTTTCGCTAAAGCCGATAATCAAACGGGCATTTTTGGAAACATTGACTCTGTGACGGATAAAACCTGTCACATTCTGACCAAAATCCAACACAATATACTGTCCCTTAGAAACGGTATACGGGAATTTTAAATCAGACTTCTGCTCTGTCACCTGATAGTCATAGCCATACATATCATAAAGCGGCCTGTACTCAATTTCTTCCAGCTTAAAGCCGTCTTTACCGTTATACCCAACAGGGTTAATAAATCTTTTTTCCGGGATTTCCGGCGTTACGGGAACGAGATTTCCTTTCCATGCACAAGAAACAGGATTAACAATGTCATAGTTCGGAAAAGGCGCTTTACGAATCATATAAGAAAGCTTAGGCTGAACTTCTTCCACCGGCACTTTCAGCATGCTACCACCTTTACGCACATACACTTCCGAGAACTGTCTCTGATAAGAATAGCGCATAACTTTCTGAATGCGTTCCACATCTGCAAAGCCCACAAAGTTATAACCGGTTGCCGCAACAGGCTTGCCCTCGGCAGTAATTTCCGCCTGCAGAAAGCCTGGTACATTGATGCATGCAAAATTATCACAGTTATAGCTTGCAACCTCAATCACAATCTGGTTTAACCCCCAGGAGGTGTGCTTTGTGATATCCATAGTATCAATTCTGGTAAACCCTTTGGGTGCACGGGCAGGACCGTAGCCTGCAAATTCACCGTTTACCGTAATTCTGTAGTAAGTCGCACCGGTGATTTCCAAAATTACATTTTCGCCGTTACATTCGAAATTTGCCGCAAAAAATGCGGTAATGTTCATCTCTTTACTTAAGTCTTTTAAAAAGACGGGTTTAGAAATTTTAAACATAGTTATGTATCTCCTTATAAAAGTTCTTTTTCCATAAAGGGCATTGCAGGAAGCCCCAGACTGTTAAACAAATGTGCATGCACAAAGTTGTGTTGCAGATAGCGCACTTTTTTCGCATTTTTACACGGTTCCTTGCTCCACGCCACATTGCCTGTCGCCGCAAACAGAACCTCTTCCCAACCCTTTTCGGTTTCCACTTCAAAACCACCGATGGCAACATTATCGCCTATCAAGTAGTCATATGAATTTGTAAATTCTACACATACTGTGCCGTCTTTTCTTATGTAAGCCTTTTCAAATTCCGGATACCGCCATAAAAGGTCATGTCCGTAGCATTCCGAAAGAGCACAGCCTGCCATACGTTCACCGATTGCCTGCTTTTCAAAGGGATGAATGTTATGCTTTTCACCGCAATCAATGGCATTTACACAGTACACATTTTCGTTTTCCTTTTCAAAATCAATCAATGCCTGACGCACAGCGCACCAACCGTTTTCTGCGCCGTTGTCGTATCCCGGAAGAAGGGTTGTGATAAAGCAAAGGTCATCGGCTTGTAAATCCCGCATCCAGGTTTTCCGAAGCAAATTCATGCCTGCCATATATCTGTCGTAGCATTGTGCTGTCTCATGGGCATCCGACTCACCCTGATACCAGATTACGCCCTTTACACTATACGGGCAAATAGTCTGAAACATGGTTTCGTTGGTGCCGCCAAAACGGGAAAACAATTCGGGGTTTGCATAATGGTCCACGAAGTCATACCCCTGACCGACAGGATGTGTAGGTCCACGGAATTCCAGGTCATCTATGTACGCCTTATTAGAGGGTCTGTAATCCTCGGGCTTCATACTGTCTAAGGATTCAAAATGGTCTTTTACAAACGGATAAACTTTTTCATCTTCCATCATATCCTTACGGGGAATCCAGAAAAATACCGAGCTTCCGCCCCAGTTGCAGGAAATGATACCAACCGGCACATTTTCCTGCTCAGCAACACGTTTTGCAAAGGTATAGGCTACGGTAGAAAGCTCTCTGCCCACCGTACCGCCTGCAATTTTCCATGGGGTATCACAAGCCTTTTGAGATATAAACGGCCAACCCCAGCAGTCTTGTCCCACCTGATGTCTTCGTGCAACCGTAATGAAACGCACATCATCATTTTTATGGAACTGTAATTCGTACATACCATTTTTCGAAACCGCAAGAGGCATTTCCATATTAGACTGTCCGCCTGCAATCCACACTTCCCCGACAGCGACGTCCTTTAAAACAATCTCTTCTGTACCGCTTTTGACAGAAAGCTCATATCCCTTACCTGCTTCAAAAGACGGAAAAAGGAGCATAAATGAACCGTCCTTGCCAACTGTTTTCGCAGTTGCACCGCGGAAAGTTCCGACAACCTCCGCACCGGTTTCACATGCTCCCCAAACTCTGATTTCTTTATTTCGCTGCAATACCATAGAATCGGTAAAAATAAATGCAAGCTTTAACATCCTTTTAAATCCCCTTTTCGCATCGTTTTCTTAAAGTTTCCAGCACTTTTTTCTCTATCCGGGAAACCTGCACCTGAGACACACCAAGCCGATTTGCGACCTGCTGTTGTGTCTCTTCTTTAAAGTATCTTAATAATATCACTTTTTGACTGCGCTTGTCAAGGGAATCTAACAATTCTTTTAAAAATATCCGCTCTACTGTTTTTTCCTCTTCATTCTCCTTTACAATAATTTTATCCAGCACAAAACCGCTGTCGTCATACTGTTCATAAATGGATGTACATGGTTTGACTGCATCTAAGGCTTCGGCGATTTCTTCTTTGGAAAGTCCCGTCGCTTCCGACAGCTCCGAAACGGTTGGCGACCGTTGCAGTTCTTTGAAAAGCTTTTCTTTCGCGTACCCGATTTTCCCTGCATTCTCCTTAATGCTTCTTGAGATTTTCACCGACCCGTCATCCCGCAAATAACGCTTGATTTCACCGATAATCATGGGCACAGCATAGGTAGAAAACTGAAAGCCCTTGCTTTCATCAAAGTTTTTTACCGCCTTTATCAAGCCCATAGCACCAATCTGCACCAAATCCTCGTACTCGACGCCACGTCCCAAGAATCGTTTAACCACCGAATACACAAGTCCCATATTCTGTTCTACGCGCCCGTTGTCCATTTTAAGCCCTCAATGTCTTTCGCATAATCACCTTGGTTCCTTCACCTATTTCCGAAATCACGTCCACCATATCCATAAAAGACTCCATTACAGTAAAGCCCATACCCGACCGCTCCAGCTCAGGCTGGGTGGTAAACATGGGTTCTCTTGCCTTTTCCACATCGGGGATGCCCACGCCTTTGTCACGGATAATGATTTCGAGCTCGTTTCCGTCATATGTAGCAGACAGCACCACTGCGCCGTCCTCATTTTTGTAGCCGTGAATAATGGCATTTGTAACCGCTTCGGAAACTGCAGTTTTGATGTCGCAAAGCTCTTCCACCGTTGGGTCGGCATCCATTAAAAATGCCGTTATCACCTGCCTTGCCAGTCGTTCATTTTCTCCGATTGCAAGAAATTTTATCTCCATACTGTTTCTCATTTAATCACCCCGCAAACTCTCTTTTCCGCCTTTTCCATGGTTTCATAAAGCGGAATAATCTTATGTAATCCTGAAAGATTAATTACCCGCTCCACCTCCGGCTTTGCGGCGGCAATAAACACCTTACCTTCCATCTCACGGATTCTCTTGTACCGCCCTAAAATCAATCCGATACCTGAGCTATCCATAAAATCCAGATTGCTTAAATCAAACACCAGATTTTTTATGGGTTTTTCCCGGATTTCTTTATCTATGGCAGAGCGCATCGGCCCCACATTATAATGATCCATATCGCCCGTGATTGCAACAATTAACGTATTGCCATTTGTTCTGATTTGCATGCTTACCCATCCTTTCTTACTATCAGCATACTGCATTCAAAAGTATTTTTAGGTAAAAAAAAGTCGTAAACTTCAAAAAAGTTTACGACAATTTTTTTAAGCTTTAAAGTTTTGCAAGGCTTTCTAAAACCTTATCTAACATTTCCTGATATTTAATACCCTTCTGGCGTTCTTCCTCTACCAGATGAGCAGGTGCCTTTGCGGTAAAGCCCGGGTTATTTAACTTGCCCTGAACACGCTTTACTTCCGCTTCTAAGGTCTGCTTTTCTTTGGTCAGACGTTCTCTTTCCTTTTCGATGTCAACCAAATCACCAACCGGGAGATAGATTACCGCGCCGTTGGATACAACCGATACGGTATTTTCTTCCACATCCGCTTCCACAAATTCCACTTCGGAAGCAGAAGCCAGCTTCTTAAAGTAATTCTGACCGTTTGCAAAAATTTCTTTGTCCTCGGTCTGGATATAAAGCTTTGCTTTTCTGGAGGGCGGAACATTCATGCCCGCACGGGTATTTCGAACCGCTTTGATGGCATCCATAATCATGCTCATCTGCTTGTCTTCTGTTTCAAAGGTCAGCTTTTCATCAAATTCCGGCCAGGTAGTACGCATAATGGTTTCCCCTTCATGCGGTAAGTGCAACCAAATTTCTTCGGTGATGAACGGCATAAACGGGTGAAGCAGTACCAAAGTGTTGGACAAAACATGTACCAATACCTTCTGTGCGGTTTTGTTTGTGGGGTCTGTTTCTTCATACAGTCTGGGCTTAACCAGTTCAATGTACCAGTCGCAGAATTCGTCCCAGATAAAGTCATACAGCTTTGCAACCGCAACACCTAATTCAAATTTATCTAAGTTTTCAGTAACTTCTTTTGCCAGACGGTTGAATTTGTTCAAAATCCACTTATCTTCCAGACAAAGTTCTCTTGCATCCGGTAAAGTTACATCGTCAATGTCAAGGTTCATGAGTACAAATCTGGATGCATTCCAGATTTTGTTGGCAAAGTTTGCACTTGCCTGTACGCGTTCTTCATAGTAACGCATATCGTTTCCGGGCGAGTTGCCGGTTGCTAACATAAAGCGAAGTGCATCCGCACCAAACTGCTCGATAACCACCAACGGGTCTACACCGTTGCCCAAAGACTTGGACATCTTTCTGCCCTGGCTGTCGCGTACAATACCGTGAATAAATACATGCTCAAAGGGTGCTTTGCCGGTGTGTTCCATACCGGAAAATACCATTCTTGCAACCCAGAAGAAAATGATGTCATAGCCGGTAACCAACGTGCTTGTGGGATAGAATTTTTCGAATTCTGCAGTCTTTTCAGGCCAACCCAATGTAGAGAAAGGCCAGAGTGCAGAGCTGAACCAGGTATCCAGCACGTCGTTATCCTGCCACATTTCTTTACCGCAATCGGGACAAATTTTCACATCTTCTTTGGAAACAACCATTTTTCCGCAATGGTCGCAATAATATGCAGGAATTCTGTGTCCCCACCAGAGCTGACGGGAAATACACCAGTCACGAACATTTTCCATCCAGCCAAGATAGGTCTTGGAGAATCTGTCCGGAACAAATTTAACGGTACCGTTCTTTACAACCTCTACAGCAGGCTCAGCCAAAGGCTTCATCTTAACAAACCACTGCAAAGAGGTAATCGGTTCAACGGTTGTACCGCAACGGTAGCAGGTACCTACATTGTGGGCATGCTTTTCAATTTTAACCAGATAGCCCTGTTCCTCGAGGTCTTTAACCATCTGCTCTCTTGCTTCATAACGGTCCATACCTTCGTATTTACCGCCATACGCATTCACTCTTGCTTCATCATCCAAAATCTTAATGATGGGCAGGTTGTGGCGCTGACCCACTTCAAAGTCATTCGGGTCATGTGCAGGTGTGATTTTAACCGCACCGGTACCGAATTCCTTTTCAACATATTCGTCCGCAATCAGCGGAATTTCTCTGTCGGTAAGCGGAAGCTTTAACATTTTACCAACCAGGTGGGTATAACGCTCATCCTCGGGATGTACAGCAACAGCAGTATCGCCTAAGAGTGTTTCGGGACGGGTGGTTGCAATAATTACATACTCGTCAGTGCCTACTACAGGGTAACGGATATGCCAGAAATTACCTTCCTGTTCCTCATACTCTACCTCTGCATCCGAAAGTGCGGTGATACAATGGGGACACCAGTTGATAATTCTGTCACCACGATAGATTAACCCCTTGTCGTAAAGGTTTACAAACACTTCTTTTACGGCTTTGGAGCAACCTTCGTCCATGGTAAAGCGTTCACGGGACCAGTCGCAGGAGGTACCCAGCTTTTTAAGCTGTTTAATAATGGTACCGCCATACTTTTCCTTCCATTCCCATACAAGCTTTAAAAATTCTTCACGGCCAAGGTCATGACGGGTTAAATTCTTTTCTTTACGGAGCACTTCCTCTACCTTAATCTGTGTTGCAATACCTGCATGGTCGGTACCGGGCACCCATAATGCTTCATATCCCGAAAGGCGCTTATAACGAATGAGAATGTCCTGCAACGTTTCGTCCAAGGCATGTCCCATATGTAACTGGCCGGTTACGTTCGGAGGCGGAATCACAATGGTATACGGTTCTTTTTCAGAGGATGCATCTGCCTTGAAATAACCGTTTTCCTCCCATTTTTTATACAGACGTTCTTCTATTTCAGAAGGCTGATAAGATTTATCTAAATTCTCATACTTGCTCATGATTTGTTTCTTCTTCCTTTCCTTCTTTTAAAACTTTAAAAAATATTCTTGCATAAGAAAACATGGCATAAAACGCAGCGACCACTGCAATTCCCGACAAAAGGGTTGCCCAGAATATCAGTTCCGCTTTATTAAACACATTAAAAAATGTCAGCAGGAATATCACAAATGCCGTGCTGTAAAAGACAACTGTTGCAAATTTGCCCGAAATATTTGCCTTTATCACAATATCTTTACGAAGCAAAATAAACGTGCCTACCGCCATCATGACCTCTTTTACAAAAAGCAATGCCACCAGCCAGGGTGGAATCAGCTTTGCAATGAAAAGGCACACAAAAACCGTAAACTGGGTCAGTTTATCTGCAATGGGGTCTAAAATGGTTCCGAGTCTTGAAACCATGTTAAACCGTCGTGCAATCCATCCGTCCATCACATCCGAAAGTGCTGAAATGCAAAGCAATATAAAAGTTACAATGTATTTGCCTTTCGCAAAGGTCGTCGCCCAGACAGGAACCAATATAATTCTTATAATTGTAATTATATTCGGTAGTGTCAAAAAAATCCCTCCAATTACATATCTGCCAGAATTTCCAATGCGACACCTGTTTCTGCCGCCGGAACCAGGATCTCAAAAAAGTACCGGTCATCATCTAAAAAGGATTTACATTTGGTCAGGATGCCTGCTTTTCTGAAATTTTCCAAAACCTGCGTAACCCGCTCTGCTTCAGCAGTTACCCAGATACTATTCCACATAATAACACCTCTTATTTATCGCAAAAAATATGCTTTTACGCAATATAATAGTAGTATACCACATTTTTTTTACAAATGCAACAATAAATTTGCACACTACGCAGCACACTTTAATCCAAATGAAGCTTATAAAAAATGATAAGATAGGTTGCAAGAATTGCAATCATTGTCATCAAGAATACAATCAGGAGCGTTGCCGAAACCGGAAAGCTTTTTTGCTTCCTCGAATGTTCTTTATAATAAATCAAATTTTTGATGGTTTCGTTCTCATAAATCATATCATCCCGTTTAAATATCTGCCACAAAATATAAACACCCGATATGGTAATGGTAAACTGCGCTGTAAGATGAATTAAATCCCCGAGCAGATTGGTTTGTCCGTACGGAAAAAATGTAGTTGCAACCACACTTGTGAGCATTGCGGCATAAAAAACGCCAATCCAGACATTTATGATTTTCACGCCCGACTCCGGCTTATAGTTCGGAGACTTTTTTACATAATCGGGCACTTTGTTCTTCTTCATAATGACTCCTTTTCAAACACACAAACCACCATTTTTACGAAATACTCGCGCAAAAACCCTTTGCAGAACGGCTTTAAGAATCCGCGAAGCGGTGCTTCATTGTAATACACCGATTTAAAGTCTGCATTTTTACGGATTTTGTTGAACCTCTTGATGGTCATTTTATTTAAGTACGAAAAATACTCTTTACCGTTTTCATCTAATCCGATACGGAAGGAAATACGCTCATCCCCGTCCGGTTTGTCTTTTACAAGGTCTTTGTACACTGCGATTAAAGTTTCATCCGAGAAAAAGGTCTGCACCCACGGCATACCGATAACATCACTTAAATGTGCACCATATGGATGATTGTAGGGCGGAAAATTCACATACAGTCTGCCGCCCGGCTTTAAAATCCGCTTCATTTCGCGAAGAACCGCCTCAGGTTTGGACACATGCTCCATCGCGTCATTCATAATAATGGTATCAAAGCTGTTGTCCGCAAAATCTGTTTTCGCGGCATCCTGACAGGAAAATGTAAAGCCTGAAAGTCCGAGTTCATCTGCGAGTGCTTCGGATTCCTCTTTATACTTTTCCACCACGTCAATACCAACAACTTTTTCAGCGCCCTGACTTAAGTAGTAAAGAGACTTTCCGCCTGCACCACATCCCACATCCAGAACCGCTTTATCCTTAAACATAGTTTCCACATCAGTAAATGCAAGATAAAACTTAATGGTTTCCTTTCCTTTTTCATACTGCCAGCGGGAATAACGCATACCGCCCTCCGCCTGTGTATTAAACGGATGTACGGGCAACGGAAAACACTTATTCAATGCTTTTAAAGTACTTGCTGCAAATCCCATTTTCCAATCTCCTTTTTTCAATAAGCCGAATAGACAATCTGTCCGTCTTTTACAGTTTGTACAACTTCAAAATCCTTATCCAGAATCACAAAATCCGCCCGCATACCGGGTTTTAAGATGCCGATATCCGTTTCATTTACAGATTTTGCCGGGGTTTCGGTTGCCATGCGCACCGCCTCTTCCAACGGAATACCCATCTTTGATACAGAACGCACCATATCATAAACCGTAGAAGTACTGCCTGCCAAGGCACCGTCATCGGTACGGGCAATACTGTCCTCTACCGTTACATGCATATCGCCAAGCATATATTCTCCGTCTTCAAGACCGGTTGCCGCCATACAATCCGAAATCAGAATCATACGGTCACTGCCAAGCAGTTTATACGCCATGCGTACCACCTCGGGCACCACATGAATACCGTCTCCGATAATTTCCACATAAAAAGGCTTGTCAAAGGCAGCACCGATTAATCCGCTTTTTCTGTGATGTAACGGATTCATTGCATTAAAAAGATGTGTAACATGGTCTGCACCTGCATTAAACGCGGTAACTGCCGTTTCATAGTCGCATGCCGTATGTCCCAATGATACTTTGATACCCATTTCCGAAGCCTTTGCAATAAACTCCAGATTCTGTCCGATTTCAGGTGCTACCGTAATCAGTTTAATCTTATTTCCCGAAAGCTCCTGTAACCGGTATAAAAAGCCGATATCCCCTTCACGCACCAGAGACTCCACATGTGCACCGCGCATTTTTGCATTAAGATATGGTCCTTCGATATTCAGTCCTTTTATTTCCTTTTTATCCTTGAAGAAAAGTACCATTTCTTCCATATCCGCATCGGTTGCAGTAACCGATGTGGGATAAAAGGTTGTGATGCCTTTAGAATACATGTAATAAATGTATTCTTCATAGTTTTCTATTATCATGGCATCCTGCCCGACTACACCGTGTGTATGCACATCCACAAGACCCGGAATAATATACCCTTTAAATTCTTGCGTTTCTTCAGGTTCCATTCCGATAATTTTGTCTTCATATGTAAGTGTCAGCGGGACAAAATGAAAATTTTCATCCAAAACCTTGTATCCGGAAAGTATCATTTCTTCTTCTCCTTTTTGATTTTTCGTGTATATCATAATTCATATTATTATAGCATATGCACTCTTTTTTGTCAATTCATAAAAATATTTTCTTCTTATATAAAAATAGTTGCTTTTTTTAAAATTTAGGTGTATAATATATAATATCTTGAGTTATGGAAAGGTAAATGCTTATGTTCAAAAGAAAAACATCCTCTGCTGAAACCCCAAAGCCCGAAAAGAAAAGAAGCAAGTGGTCGCCCGTATGGCGTTTTATCCGCAACTTTATCATTTTTCTTTTTGTTTTTTCCGTGCTTGCGGTTTTAATTATCGGCACGCTGTTATATAACCATGCCATTGACACCATGCCCTTTGACTACGCATCTGTTTCCACCCGTGAGCTGGACTACTCCTCCATCATTTATGCTCTGGACGAAGACGGCAATCCGGTTGAATATGACCAGATTCACGGCGAAGAGAACAGGCTCTGGATTAACTTTGATGACATTCCGCAGGATCTTTTAAATGCATTTGTGGCAATTGAAGATGAGCGTTTTTACGATCACAGCGGGTTTGACTTACCCCGTACCTTCAAAGCAACCTATAACTTCATTTTTAACAAAAGCTCCTCTTACGGCGGCAGTACCATCAACCAACAGCTGGTTAAAAACTTAACCGGCGAAAATGAAAAATCTGCAGAGCGAAAAATTTACGAAATCTTCCGTGCAATTGATATGGATAAGCACCTGAGTAAAGATCAGATTCTTGAACTGTATTTAAACACAATCTATCTCAGCCAGGGCTGTAACGGTGTTAAAACCGCTGCCGAAAAATATTTCGGCAAGGAAGTAAAGGACCTGACCCTTGCGGAATGTGCTTCTCTTGCAGGCATCACACAGTTTCCTTCCCAGTACGATCCTATTTTAAATCCGCAGAACAACAAAGACAAGCAAGAGGTTGTTCTGATGAAAATGCTGGATCTGGAAATGATTACAAAAGAACAGTATGATGAAGCTGTAAACGAAAAGCTCAACATTCAGAACAATGAGATTTCCAAAACCTCCAGCCAGTCTACTTTTGCAGACCATATGCTTAATGAGGTTATCGCAGACATTCAGACTGAGCTTGGCGTAAGCGAAACTGTTGCCACTAACATGGTATACAGTGGCGGTCTTCAGATTTACACCACACTGGATTTAAGTGTTCAGGATGCTATTGATGAAGTGTATGACAACCCTTCAAAATATCTTTCTTCCTACAATCCTGACAATCCGGTTCAGTCCTCCATTGTAATTATAGACCCCTCCACCGGTGCTATTGTCGGCATGCGCGGTGAATTAGGCGAAAAGGAAGGCGCGTTTACTTTAAACCGTGCAACCCAGACTCTGCGTCAGCCCGGTTCTGCCATAAAACCGTTATCCGTTTATGCGCCCGGCTTTGAATACAAGAAATTTACACCCAACAATATGTTTGTGGACGAACCTTTGGTTGTTGACGGGCACAGATTCCGCAACTCCTCCGGTGGACACAGCGGTCCCATTTCGGTAAAAGCCGCAATTACCGTTTCTTCAAACATTGTTGCTGTAAAAGCCTTACAGAAGGTTGGCTATGAAAACTCTTTTGATTTCATGGTAAACAACTTAAACTTTACAAGCATGCATCCAAACGACAAGGCTGCAGCGCCCTTGGCCTGCGGTGGCCTGACAAACGGTGTCAGCGTACTGGAAATGACAGCTGCCTACACCACCTTTGCAAACAGCGGTATTTATGTAAAGCCTTACTCTTATAGTAAGGTTACCGACAAAGACGGAAACGTAATTCTGGAACGCCGTAAAGACAGCTCGGTTGCCATGTCGGACGAAACCGCATATTCTATGCTCAATTGTTTAAGAACTGTTGTAACCGGTGGTACCGGCTATGGTGCAATTTTCTCTTATGATTACTATATCGGCGGCAAGACCGGCACGACCGACGACTACAAGGACCGTTGGTTCATGGGTATTACCCCTTATTATGTCGGCGGTGTTTGGTTTGGTTATGACATTGCAAAAACCATTAACGGCTATAGTTCAAACCCCGCAATGATTTTGTGGAAAAATGTTATGTCGCGCATTCACGAAGGATTACCTCCGAAGCAGTTTGATGCGCCCGAAGGTGTGTCTGCAGTCCGCATTTGTATTGACAGTGGTCTGCTTGCAAGCGATTTGTGCTCTAAGGATCACCGTGGTTCCCGTGTTGAAACACAACACATGAGCAAAGCGGTTGCACCTACAGAAACCTGCGACGGTCACAAGTCCGTTCAGATTGACACAACCACCGACATGATTGCATGCAGTGCATGTCCGTCAGACGCTTTGGAAACACGCGTAATGTTCGTGGATTCAAACACCCCAACCTGCTCAACACATGGTGACGGAACTGTATATTCTGACGCGCAGAAACGAAAACCGACTACCGGAGATGACACAACAAAGGATAAGACCCCCGGCAACAATGACGATTCCGCGGAAAAAACAGACAAACCTGAAAATGCCACTATAGAAAAACAACAGAGTTCGGAAGCTGATGAGAAAACAACAACATCTTCGAACACGGAAACAAAAAAGGAACAGGGAAATAACCCAACGCTTCCCGCTCCTGAACAACATTAGCAGCAATTTAAAAGGTCAGATGCCTTAGGCATCTGACCTTTTTTTATAGAATAAGCATTGCATCTCCAAAGGAAAAGAATCTGTATTTCTGCTCCACCGCCTGCTTGTAAGCTTCCAGGACCTTTGTACGGTCATACAACGCACTGACCAGCATCAGAAGTGTGGATTCGGGCAAATGGAAGTTGGTAATCAGGCAATCCACCGCTTTAAAGCGATATCCGGGATAAATAAAGATATCTGTCCAGCCATGGGATGCGGTAATTTCACCCTTTTCGGACGCAACCGTTTCCAGTGTTCTTGTAGAAGTGGTTCCTACCGCAAAAACACGTCCACCATTCTTTTTTGTGCTGTTGATTACATCTGCCGTTTCCTGTGTGATTTCATAAAATTCACTGTGCATTTTGTGGGTTGTGATATCCTCTACTTTCACAGGACGGAAGGTGCCTAAGCCCACATGCAACGTCAGATACGCAATTTTAACACCCTTTTCTTCGATTTGCTTTAAAAGCTCGGGCGTAAAATGCAAGCCCGCCGTGGGTGCTGCTGCTGAGCCGGTATTTTTTGCATATACCGTCTGGTATCTGTTTTTGTCTTCCAATTTTTCGGTTATATAAGGTGGCAAAGGCATGTGCCCCAATCGGTCAAGCACCTCTTCAAAAATGCCGTCAAACGCAAAATTTACGGTTCTTAGACCATCTTCAGCAACACCGTCCACCGTACAGCGTAAGCTACCATCACCAAATACGATTTTTGCTCCGGGACGGGTTTTCTTGCCGGGTCTTGTCATAACCTCCCATCGGGTATCAGTCAAACGCTTTAAAAGCACAACCTCCACATGAGCACCCGTTTCTTCTTTTACACCGTACAAACGTGCCGGCAGTACTTTTGTGTCATTTAAAACCAGACAGTCCCCTGCCTGCAGAAAATCCAATAAATCTTTAAAATGCTTATGGGATATACCGTCGGTCTGTCTGTCAAGCACCATAAGGCGCGAGGAGCTTCTGTCCTCAAGCGGCGTCTGCGCAATCAGTTCTTCCGGCAAATCATAGTAATAATCCTTTAACTGAAATCCTGTTTTCATTTTTGTCCTTTCGTTACGGAGTGATGGTCACTCCTGTATAATAATGCTTGATAATCTGATCATAGGTAAACCCGGACATTGCCATACCTTTTGCACCATACTGGCTCATACCAACACCGTGCCCGTATCCGGTGCCTTTTAACGTATAGGATTCAACCTTTGCACCCGCATTGGCATCCACCTTTCCTGTAGCACCTAATATACGGCTTACACCACCAAGCACGCCGTTTTTGTCTAAACTGCTAGGGTTACCCGCAAAGGTTTTCCCGCTGGCACCGAGCACGGTAACACCGCCACCCGAGCCGGGAGCATAATTTTTAATAATTTCATAGCTTTGGCTTCTTAAACCAAGCTTATTTCTCGTATCAATGTTTTTAAACGTATATGTACCGTTTGTACCTGCAAAGGTCAGCTCCTTCACAGCCCCATCATCCGAATAGATGCTGACGTACAAATCGGTAAACGTTCCGATGTTCATGCCATTGCGGTCTGCGATACTCTGCAATTCTGCAATGGTGAAATTCTCCTCCCATGCATGGCTGTCCGGCTTGGCAATCGCCTGATAGGAATCATCTACACTCACAAGATAGTCAAACGGATATCCCCAGACATTTTCTACATTGAAGGTTCTGCAATTAGAGCTTGCAGAAGAATACAGTGCTTCAATCAGCGCACCATTATAAGTAATTACCTGCCCTTTTGTTTCATTTACAGCCTGATTGGTATCTGCCTTTTCCACATCTGCACCGCCATATACCTGCGACATGGTGGTATTGTACACGTCAAAGCCCTGAGACTTATATTTATCCTTACTGCGCGCCACGAAGGTTCTGGCACAAACTGCCTGCACCTTTAACGCCTCCATGGGCCATCCTGTGGACATTTCCAGCGGAACCACGCCATACAAATATTCTTCAATATTCAAGTGGTTTACAACCGTTATAGCCGAGCCCTTAGGCACAAGCTCGATTTCACCGCGGTAATGCTTGTTTTTTACCGTCAGTAATCCACCTGCGCTCATGACAGTCATTTTTTCGCCATAAAAGGTTACAGGCTGTGCTCCACCGGTAATGTACCAGTTTTTATCGGACTGGGAAATGGTTGCCGATGCCAGCCATCCCAAGTCTGTACCATCACACCGCAGATACACACCGCCGTCCGCGGAAACCGTAACCGAGCTTAACGCCGATGATCCGAAATAGATGCCCACGCGAACCATTTCGGGCACGGTAACCGCAAAGCTTTGTATACTGCAAAAACTGCAAAGCATAACAATCAAAAGTAAAAAGCTGACTGTTTTTTTCATAAAAGTACCTCTTTTTTCATCCGTTTCTCTTTTTCGACAACAACTGTCAGTTTTATTTTATCACGAATTTACTTCTTTTTCAAGTTCTTTCTCTGTTTTTACTGCAATTCCCATTTTTAAAAGCTTTTCAGCAGTAATGCCGTTCCCCGCTATAAGTGTACCCGAAAACGTGCCGTCATAAATGCTTCCTGCTCCACAGCTTGGACTGTTTGCCTTTAAAATTGCAAGCTTTACATTATATTTTTCCGCCATATCTGCCACTTGCTTTGCACCGGCTTCAAAAAAGGCGGTCACATCTGTGCCGTCTTTTTGAATTACCTTTTTGTCTACAATTTCCGAGGGTAAACGAGGTGCAGGCAATCCGCCCATCATTTCAGGACACACCGCCACATACCTTTTCCCTTTCAGAAACTGTATAACCGCATCGTTTTTATTGTCAGAGCCATTGTATTTGCATTTTTCGCCCAACAGACAAGCACTGACTAAAATCATGCCTTTTTCCCCTTTTTCTTTGTTTTCTTTTGCTTTTCCTTCAGCAATTCATAATCCTTTTCGTTTTCTTCATCCATATTCTGAAGCAACACTCTGTCTATGTAAAAGATATGTGTATACCCCACAAACGCCATACCGCCAAAAGCAGTAAGGAAGATGCCGATAGTCGGATAAATCGCAAAGGCAAGTGCAATCACAGCTGCCGATGCCAGCTGTAACAGCAGATTTTGCGGAAGCTTTATGAATACAAGTGCCATAGAATATCTGTACAAATCCTTTAAGCTTACCTGATAAGACACCGCCATAGGATACAAGTAGCTTCGCATCATCAAAAACAAACCCATAAGAACAAGAATGATGTAGTTTACAATGGTTAGCTTCATTTCACCGTTCATGCTGCCGTAATAATAATACATCCAAACCATAAAAAGCACAAAAACACTGTTGATTAAGCCAACCCAAAAGCCCTGCTTATAGTTTTTCGATGCCTTTTCCAGCATATCGCTGAATCCCCAGGAATGCTGTTCACGGGCATAGTTTCTCAAAACATATGTAACACCCATGGTAGCAGGTCCCGAAATTAAGGCAATCAGCGGTATACAAATCAGCATAAACTGCAACATGTTACCATATACAATCGCACCGTCAACCGGTCTGGTGTGAAATGCATACATTCCAAAAAGTGCAAACACAGCAAATGCCAGTACCGGAAGGGATGCCACAAACTGCGTTGCGCCCAATGCAATCATGCGTCCCCATTTTCTCTGTATAACGCCAAAATACACCTTAATCGGTGCTTCTTTTTCTTTCGATACCCCTTTGCCTTCCGGCATCGGTTTTGGTTTTACCCAACTGTATAAGCCCATATTTTCCTCCTAAAACTCAATACCGCGTCTTGCAGAAATACCCCGATCATAGATGTGCTTTACCTGCTGCATTTCGGTTACATAATCCGCTGCTTCAATCAATTCTTCCGATGCATCTCTACCGGTCAGAACCACTTCGCAATGTGCATTCTTTAAAAACTGCAATAATTCCTGTTCTTCAATAAATCCGCAAGCAACTGCACCCAGAATTTCATCCAGCACCAGCATGTCACATTCGCTGTTGCATGCCGCAAAGAAAAGCACTCGTGTTTTTTCTTTCAGTTCTTCTTTTTCAGAGTCAGTCATGTTGCAAACAAATCCGAATTTTTCTTTTACACAATGAAATTCAACCGCCTCAGCCAATGTAATACATTCGCCCGACGGCTCACATTTTAAAAACTGATAAAACAGCACCTTTTTACCGTATCCGGCACACCTTGCAGCCAATCCTGCGGCGCAGGTGGTTTTTCCTTTACCATCACCGGTATAAATGTGAATTGCCACGATAATTATCCCCTTTAATTATTTCTGTTTTCCATTTGTCGTGCAAGCGAAATCAGGAACGAAGCCTTTTCGCCGAACGCATCGCTTAGTGCTTTTGCCGCATCTTTCGTACAGGATGCAATCAATTCTTTGCACTTTTCAGCGCCATACACAGAAAGGTAAGTACTCTTACCACTTGCGATGTCGCTCCCCTTGGTTTTTCCGGTATCTGCATCCGGGTCATTGTCCAGTAGGTCATCCACCAACTGGAACGCCATACCGATGTTATCACCATACACTTCACCTGCACGGATTTCTTCTTCTGAACCGCCTGCAAGCGCAATCCCTGCACAAACCGAGGCTTTAAAGAGTGCACCGGTTTTTAAACGGTTCAATTGCGAAATCACATCCGCATCTGCTTTTTTGCCCTCGTAGTACAAATCAATCATCTGTCCGCCACACATGCCATGCAAGCCTGCGCTTTCCGCAATGATAGAAATAGCACGCACCTGCTTGATATCGGTAACAGACTTTGCCATCAGCTCAAAGGGATATAGCAGCATGGCATCCCCTGCCAAAAGCGCTGTCGCTTCGCCGTACACTTTATGGTTGGTCGGCTTACCACGTCTTAAATCATCATTATCCATAGCAGGCAAATCGTCATGAATCAGCGAGCTTGTGTGAATCATTTCCATCGCTGCCGCAAAGGGTAATGCCTTTTCCACATCTCCGCCTGCCATTTCACATGCCGCAAGAAGCATGACAGGACGGATACGTTTTCCGCCTGCCTTTAAGCTGTAGCACATGGAATCAGTCAGTTCCTTGTAATACCCCGATTCCTCCAACATCTGTTGCTGAAGCTTTAAGAGATAAGCTTCGATTTTGCTTTTATATTGCTCAAAGCGTTTCATCCGTTTTCTTCTCCTTCAAAAACTACTTCTTCCAATCCGTTTTCGCCTTTGGAAAGAACGGTTACCTTCTGCTGTGCATCATCTAACATTTTGTTACAGATTTTAGAAATTTTTACGCCCTCTTCATAAAGAGACAGCATTTCATCCAAATCTCCCGTACCGCTTTCCATCTTCTGTACAATTGTATTCAAGCGCTCCATATGCGCTTCAAATTTCTTTTCTGCCATTTTCTATTTCCTTTCCACCTTAGTAACTTTCGAACAAACCAAGCCGTCTGTCAGCACCGTTTCCAAGGCATCACCTACACAAACATCCTCTGTTTTCCGAACCACGTTTCCCGTATCAGTCCTAGTTACGCTGTAACCACGGCTTAAAACGCCTAACGGGCTTAAAGATTCCAGCTTTGCCACATTTTTTGCGAACTGCTCTTTTTTGTTTGCCAATGCATTTTCTAAAGCACGCAAAGCCCGTTGCATATCGGCATCAATAATCAGTCTTTTTTTATCGTATGCCGAAAGCACACCGTCTTTAGAGATTCTGCCTGCCAGCTGTTGCACAAGTGCACGGTTTAAATCAATTTTGCGCAAAGCACTTCCGCGCATCCGTTCAAGAAAACCTGCCAGCACACCCGAAATTTCTGTCATGGATGGGGTTGCAAGCTCTGCCGCTGCTGAAGGCGTTGGTGCCCGCAAATCTGCTACAAAATCGGCAATGGTAAAATCCGTTTCATGACCGACCGCCGAAATGATGGGAATCTCGGAAGCATAAATGGCTCTTGCCACAATCTCTTCGTTAAACGCCCACAAATCCTCAATAGAACCACCGCCACGGCCTGTGATGATTACATCTGCAAGGGCATTGGCGTTGACATACGCAATTGCTTTTGCAATTTGCTCTGCCGCACCGTCCCCCTGCACCAAAACAGGACAGACCACCACATCTGCTAGCGGAAACCGCCGATTCAGTACATTTAAAATATCCCGGATTGCTGCACCGGTCGGAGAAGTTATCACCGCAATTTTTTGCGGAATATACGGAATTTCAACCTTATGCGTTTCTGAAAACAAGCCTTCCGCTTCCAGCTTCGCCTTAAGCTGTTCGTATGCCACATAAAGGGCGCCTACGCCATCGGGTTGCATTGCCTCGATGTACACCTGATACTGTCCGGCACTTTCAAAAACCGAAACGCGCCCAAACACCACGACCTTCATGCCGTCCTCGGGCTTGAATTTCAAACGCATTGCGGCATTTTTAAACATGACTGCACGCACAGCACCGCCTGCATCCTTCAACGTCATGTACAGATGCCCTGACGTATGGTGCTTAAAATTTGAAATTTCACCTTTGACCCAAAGACCCGAAAGTAAAAGATCGGTGTCTAAAACGCGTTTGATGTATCCGTTTAATTCAGAAACACTTAAAATGCGCTCACTCACTCTTTGCTTCCTCTTCCTTCTTGCGGAGCACACCGCGAAGCAAACCGTTTACAAACCCGCCCGCTTTGGGAGAATCGTAAATTTTTGCCAATTCTACTGCTTCAAATATAGAAATGCTGTCCGGAATATCCTCACGGAAATAGATTTCATATACCGCAAGACGCAACAACGCCTTGTCTACCTTTGAAATGCGGTTTAAGGTCCAGCTTTTCACCGCACCTGAAAGAATACCGTCAATTTCCTCTTTTTTTGCAAGCACGCCGTTTACCACGTCTGCAATATATTCCTTATCACCTTTTGTATAATTGTATTCCGCAAAGAAATCTTCCATTGCTTTTCCCGGTTCGTTGCTGTTAATATCCAGCTGATAAAGCATTTTAAACGCACCGTCTCTTGCTTCCTTACGACCCATAATTTCCTCCTAATTCTCTTCCAGTAATTTATGCTTCATATTCCAAAGCTTTTGGCTTAAATCCACATAGTATTTGTGGGGATTTTCAAACCGCATCACTTCATCCCAAAGGCTATCCACCTGCTGTTTGCAGTATGTGCGGATTTCCTGCAGAGAATATTCCGGGTACACGCAGTCCCCTTTATCAAACGCCTGCACCAAAAGCTTGCGGGCTGTAAAATCCGTTAAGGTTTTCTTTTTCCATGTGTACTCAGGATCAAAAATGGTATAGGGCTTGGTGTCATCAATCTGCTCACCAAACAAGGTTACCACATCCGCAATCGCCTTGCCCGAATCCTTTTCGTACAGTCTGTATAGCGTTTTAAAGCCCGGAGTTGTGATTTTTGCCACATTTTCACTCTTTTTGATTTTTGGAATTTCCACGCCGTCCTTTTCTACAGACACCAGCTTATACACGCCTCCGAAAACCGGCTCGGATTTTGAGGTGATTAGCCGTTCGCCTACACCGAACGCATCAATTTTCGCCCCCTGACGTAATGTTCCGCGGATGATATGCTCATCCAGGGAATTGGATGCCATGATTGTGCAGTCTGAAAAACCTGCCTCGTCCAGCATCACTCTTGCCTTTTTGGAAAGATACGTAATATCACCGCTGTCAATACGAATACCTTTTGGTCTTGCACCCAAAGGCTCTAACACTTCTTTAAACACTTTAATGGCATTGGGAACACCTGATTTTAAAACATTAAAGGTGTCTACCAGCAACACACAGCTATGCGGATACAGCGAAGCATATGCCTTAAAAGCTTCGTACTCACTGTCAAACGCCTGAATCCAGCTGTGTGCCATAGTTCCTACTGCCGGAATGCCGTATAATTGTTCCGCCACCGTACATGCCGTACCGTCGCAACCGCCAATATATGCCGCTCTGGCACCAAGCACCGCCGCGTCGGGACCTTGGGCGCGTCTGGAACCGAACTCCACAACACGTTTTCCCTCTGCTGCCCTTACGATACGGTTGGTCTTGGTTGCAATCAGGCTCTGATGATTAACGGTCAACAAAATCATAGTTTCCACAAACTGCGCCTGAATCATAGGACCGCGTACAATCACAATAGGCTCCTGCGGAAAAATCGGCGTCCCTTCCGGCACAACCCATACATCACAGGAAAACTTAAAATTCTTTAAATACTGCAAAAATCTTTCTGAAAAGATTTTTTTACTCCGCAAAAATTCTATATCCGCATCAGTAAAATGCAATTCTTTAATATAATCACAAAGCTGTTGCACGCCTGCCATGATTGCAAAGCCGCCATCATCGGGAATTTTGCGGAAAAACATATCAAAACAACCAATACGACTGTCCATACCATACTCAAAATAGCCGTTTGTCATGGTCAATTCGTAAAAGTCTGTCAACATGGTCAGATTTATTTTAGAATCAATCATTTAAAATTCCTTTCTGCCTCAACAACAAAAAAGGCGAGATTTCCTCGCCCTTTTTCACTGTTTTTTATTATTGTCTACTTTGTTTACGCGTAAAAAATACACAATAAGCTCGTAAATATACAGCAAGGCAAGCACTACCCCTATAATCATAATACGATGCGACATGTTGTTAATGCTTGCAGGAAATTGTCCGTTTAATCTCAAAAACAAACCGGAAAGTGCAATTACAGCAAACATCACCGGATAGTACCATGTAAGCTTTTTACGCAGAATGAGTCGGACTGCAATGAATGCAACAAAACCAACTATGCCACCCCAGAACATAAATCCGAAGATGTTCCATGCCAAAAGCACATTCTGATAAGTGGCGAGTGCATTTAAATAATAAAGCCCCATCGCTGCAATAATTGCATATACTGTTGATAACAAAAAGCGGTTTACCACTTGCTCATTTTCAGGTTTCTTCGCCATTTAAGATAGTCCTCCTTGTCAATCTAATTCCCCGAAACAATGCATAACAACCGTGAGCATCACAATTGCCGCCGTTTCGGTTCTTAAAATACGTTTACCCAACGAAACCACAGATATTCCGCCGTCTGAAAGCTTTTCGATTTCCTTTTCGGAAAATCCACCCTCGGGACCGACAAATATACCGCAGGTCCCACCCGGCTGAACTGTGTTTAATACCTCTGTTATACCTACTGTCCGTTCCTTTTCGTAAGCACAAATGCCTGCATCACAATCCTGAAGCATTTTTAAAGCCTCATCAAAGGATACGGCATCATAAATTTTCGGAACTGTAGGTCTTTTGCACTGCTTTGCCGCTTCAAACGCAATCCGTTGCCAGCGCTCGGGCTTGCCCTCTTTTGCAACCGCAAACTCGGTTTCTACCGGCACAACTGCCGTGATGCCAAGCTCTACGCTTTTTTGAATAACAAGCTCCATTTTAGCGCCCTTAGAAAGTCCCGCAAACAACATAACCTTTGTTGCAGGCTCCGAGTCGTCTTTTACAGCCTGCCCTACTTTAACAGTAACGTCGTTTTTGGTTACGACCGTAATCGTTCCGGGATAGGTATAGCCCGATCCGTCGCAAACCTCCACCGAATCACCCGGCTTGAAGCGCATCACGCGACTCATATGCTTTCCTTCGTCGCCCGAAACTAAAATCTCTTTGTTTTCATAAATTTGAAAATCAACAAAACATCTATGCATATTACACCTTAAATTTTACTATTTTCTGACGAATTTGTCAACCTAATTTTTAAAATTTCTCAAAAATACTTGAAACTTTCACTCTTTTGGGATATAATAAAAACCCGAAAGGTGGTTTGATTTGTATGATGGATGAAAAAAACGTAAACGATACTGCTTTTGAAGATCTGGGTGATGCAGTAGAAATTCTTTGCACCAACAATGAATTTGAAGCAGACATTTTCATATCCAAATTGCGTGCTTTCGGCATTCCTGCCTTTTTATCCTTCCCCGGAGAAAGCGGTGCCGCAAAAACCATGTGTGGCAGAAGCAATCTGACCATCCGGATTATGGCGCCCTCTTCTAAGGCGGAAGAAGCCAAAGAAATTCTGGCAAAAACTGAGGAAGAATACGATTTTTCCGAGGCAGAAAACTTTGCACCGCCCGAAGACGAAATGTCTTATTTTAGTTTTCTTGCAAAAGGTTTTATATACGTTTTGGGTATCATCCTTTTGTTTATCATTCTGACCATCGTCGCTTCTTACAATTAAAATACTTTAAACGTTTGCGGAATTTCTGCAGACGTTTTTATTTTGCTTCGCAGGTCATGATTTCACCCACACCGTTTAAAACATAGGTCGGTGTATACGGAAAATCCGGCAGCATTTCAAGGGTCGTAACACCGCTTAAAACCAGCACCGTATCAATCATAGATTCAAGTCCCGATACAATATCGGTGTCCATGCGATCGCCCACAAACGCGGTTTCTGCACTGTGACAACCTAAACTTTTTATAGCGTGGCGCACCATCAGCGGATTGGGCTTACCCACAAAATAAGCTTTTTTACCGGTTGCAATTTCAATGGGTGCAATCAGCGAACCGACTGCCGGCATGATGCCGTTTTCGGTAGGTCCCGTGATATCAGGATTTGTACCAATCAGTTTTGCGCCGTTGTTCACAAGCGCAATTGCTTTTTCAATTTTTTCGAAATTATAGGTACGGGTATCCCCCATAACCACATAATCGGGATTCACGTCGTTCATGTAGATTCCCTGATCATACAGTGCATTCATCAGACCTGCTTCCCCAATTACATACGCACTGCAATTCGGCTTCTGATGAGCTAAAAATTCTGCTGTTGCCAACGCACTGGTATAAAAATGCTTTTCAGGCACTTCCAAGCCCATGCGCTTTAGCTTTTGACTCAGTTCTGTCGGTGTACGTTCTGCACTGTTGGTCAGAAAAATGAATTCCTTTCCGCTTTCCTGCAGCCACTTTACAAATTCAGTCACCCCGGGCAACAGATTGTTGCCATGATAGATGACACCGTCCATATCACAAATAAAGCCTTTTTTCTCCTGTAAAACGCCCATACAATTCCCTCTCTCTGCTTAGCGTGTTTCTATATATTATATATCAAACTCAATAGAAAGTCAACCAATTCAGACGGCTGACATAGACTCTTTTGGCAAATTTCCCCACAAAGCCAGCCGTGTGCTTGACTTCCGCATAAAAACCGCGTTTTTCCATAAAACGCATATCGGTTGCCGTCCGGGTTAAGAAAACGCCGGGATAAGCTTTGTACTCGCCCTCATACACAATGTATTGTGCAAGCTTTTGGCGCACACCGTCTAAGGTGCGCTCGGAGCGAATATCCTTTGCCGCCTTAATTCCCGCATAATGCAAAGCATCCTTACAAAACTCAATGCAAGTGTAACACTTGTTTACACGGATTGGCTTTCGGAAAACTGTTCCCAAAGCATCCGCCAGATTATAAAGGTAACCGTCTGAATCATACATCACATCCCGTATGAAATTACGCACCTCTTCATACTGCTTACGGGTAACCGGAATACGGAACACGCAAAGGTTTACAGGGGAAGCACCGCCTAAAGACAACGTATAATAGCTCTCCCGTATAAACCCTGCCGTGATAAAATTTTTAATGGATACTCTGCCAAAAGAATACAGCGCACTTAAATCCTTGTTCAGACTGATAGACATATGATTGTATTCATTATGTAACACGCCCCGAATCATTTTACCGACTACAGAGGGTGTCCTAGTCACAGTAACATAAATGTACACCTGTCTATCCCCCGTTATTCTTCTTTTTTCTTGCGCATCATCAGCTCAGAAACCGCTTCTTTTGCGCTTTTCCCTTCATAAAGTACCGCATAAGCCGTTTCAACAATAGGCATTTCCACGTTGTGCTTTTTTGAAAGTGCGAATGCCTCTTTACAGGATTTAACCCCTTCTACGACCATGCCCACCTCGGAAAGCGCCTCCTCTAAAGATTTACCCTTTCCGATTAAAATACCGGCTCTGCGGTTACGGCTGTGCATACTGGTACAGGTTACAATCAGGTCCCCGATACCCGTAAGTCCGCTGAACGTATCGGCTCTTCCACCCATGGCAATGCCGAGTCTTATAATTTCTGCCATGCCGCGAGTCATAAGTGCCGCCTTTGTGTTATCTCCAAAGCCCGAGCCGTCAGAAATGCCGGCACAAAGAGCAATAACGTTTTTCAATGCACCGCTGACCTCTGCACCAATCACATCGGTGTTGGTATATACCCGGAACATGGGCGAAATAAACAAATCCTGCACAATTTCTGCTTTTTTAATATCCTCACAGGAAGATACGATGGCTGTCGGCAAGCCGATTGCCACTTCTTCCGCGTGGGTCGGACCGGTTAAAAGCACAGTGTTTTCTGTTTCCAATGTGTTTGAAATTACAACCGTTAACCGCTCCAGTGTGTTTTCATCAAAGCCCTTTGCTACACAAATTACAATCTGGTTTTTATAAAAGGGCTTTAACTGCGTGCAAACAAGTTTTACCACATGTGACGGTACGGCAATCAGTATAAAATCTGCATCCTGAACGGATTGCTCCAGATTGTCGGTCAAATCCACCGATTCGGGCAGAACCGCCTGAGGCAAGAGTTTATTCTTTCTCTCTTTTTTCATTTCCGCAATTTCCTGCGGGAATGCCGACCACATGCAAACTGAATGGTTCTTTTGTGCCAGCTGTACGGCAAGAGCTGTTCCCCAGCTCCCGGTACCTAATATCGCAATTCGCATTATTTACTCTCCTGTTTCTTTTTTCCGAACTTATTTTCAGTTCCGTTTAAAAGTCTTTTGATGTTTTCTCTGTGCTTCACAAACGTAATAACCGTTAAGATAAAGGACGCCACAATTAAGTGCAAGTTTCCAAAATGCAAAACCGCAAAAAGAATCGTCGCCAACAAAATACCCGAAAGGGTGCTTACCGATACAATTTTGGTAAGCAAAATCATCACACCCATGTAAATGGCAGCAATCAGGAAAATGCGCCAGTCCCAGATGGCGATTACCCCTAAAATAGTCGAAATCCCTTTACCGCCTCTGAAACCATAGTACAACGGAAAAACATGACCGAGTACCACAAAAAGACCGGCATAAACCGCTTCGGTATCGCCAAACAGCAATTTACAAAGAACACACGCTAATATGCCTTTCACGAAATCCAACAGGAACACAACATAACCTGTTTTCTTGCCTAAAATGCGTACTGCATTGGTCGCACCGGCATTACCGCTGCCTTGTGTACGGATGTCAACACCCTTGATTTTACCGATAACCAGCGCGCCGTTTAAGCTTCCCAGCAGGTAGCCGATTAATGCGGATAACACAATGTATAATACGTTCATAGTTATTCCCCTCTTTACTTCTTCTCATTCTTTTCGCGGACAATGAAGCGCAGAGGCGTTCCCTCTAAGCCAAAGGTGTCACGCACCTGATTTTCAATATAACGCACATAGGAAAAATGTGCCAGCTCGCTGTCGTTTACAAACAGAATAAAGGTAGGCGGCTGAATAGCTGCCTGGGTCATATAATAAATCTTTAAACGTCTGCCCTTGTCGGACGGAGGCTGTACCCGAAGCACCGCTTCGTTTAAAACATCGTTCAAAACACCGGTTGCCACGCGCATTCTGTTCTGCTCATATACATAGGCAATCTGCTCAAAAAGCTGCGGCAAACGAAGACCGGTTTTAGCCGAAATAAAGATAATGGGTGCATACATCATAAAGTTTAAGCCTTCCTTTACGGTCAGCTTATACTGTGCCATGGTGTTGGTTTCTTTTTCAGGCAGATCCCATTTGTTTACCGCAACCACAATGGCTTTGCCCTGGTCATGGGCATAGCCTGCAATTTTGGTATCCTGCTCGGTTACCCCTTCCATGGCATCAATCATCAGCACAACCACATCCGAACGGTCAACCGCCATTAAGCTACGGACAACCGAATAATGTTCAATATTTTCGTTGATTTTGCCTTTTTTACGCAAACCTGCGGTGTCGGTAAACATATATTTTTGACCGTTCACCGTGGTTAAAACGTCCACCGCATCACGGGTTGTACCGGGAATGTCACTTACAATCACACGGTTCTCCCCTAAGATTTTATTAATCAGAGAGGATTTGCCGGCATTTGGCTTACCCACAACCGCAACCTTGATGGTATCGGTATCCTCTTCCTTGTCATAGTCTTCCGGGAAATGGGAAACAATTTCGTCCAGCATATCCCCAAGCCCTAAGCCGTTCACCGCAGAGATTGCCATGGGGTCTCCGATGCCTAAGTTATAGAATTCATAAAGTTCCATGGGTGCAGGACCTGCATGGTCTGCTTTATTGCACACAAGCACAATGGGCTTACCGCTTTTCTGAAGCATTGCCGCCACATCGTGGTCGGATGAAGTAAGACCCGTTTTGATATCCACCACAAACACAATAACGTCTGCGGTTTCAATAGCAATTTCTGCCTGACGCTTCATCTGCTGTAAGATAGTATCATCACTTTTAGGCTCAATACCGCCTGTATCAATCATCATAAAGGAATGGGTCAGCCATTCGCAGGGCGCGTAAATACGGTCGCGGGTAACACCGGGCGTATCCTCCACAATGGAGATACGGCTTCCCGCAAGCTTATTAAAAAGTGCCGATTTACCTACGTTCGGTCTCCCAACTATCGCAACTATCGGTTTCATAATATCCTCCGTTTCTGCTGTTTCTTGTTTCGTCTCCGTCTACCCCTGCTATTTTTTCAGCCAGGTCATACCCGTTATACGAAACCAGTACCTTGCAATTTAATTTCTGTTCCACCTCGGGAACGGTTACATCATCTAAAAATACATCTGTGTCGGCTCGAAGCATGTTGCTTGGAATAATCAATGCTTCGCCCAAGTCCTTGCCTTTTAAAGCATTAATCAAATCATTTCCCGTAATCAAGCCCGAAACGGTAACCGTTTCGCCGAAAAATTCGTTTTTAATAGCGTATACGGTGCAGTTGTTATCGGGAAGCCTGTCAATCAGCTTTCGCAGGAAATTTCCGCAAAGCTTTCCGGTTGCAACCGTTACTTTTTTGCGTGTACCCCTTTCAATGCTTTGCAATGCATCTGAAAATTCATCTTCTGTGACCCGAATCATGCCTACCCCGTTTTCCAGCTGCGGAAAATCCTCGTACGCATCATATTCAGGAAGCTCTACGCCTGCATTTAAGTAAAATTCATCCGATAGGTAGACAGTACGTCTGCCGTATTTTTTTAAGAATTTTTCCTGCCATGCAGAGACCTGTGCAATAACAGCTTTGCATTCTTCTCCATCAAAAAGCTCAATGGGATACAAATTTTCTCTGTACTTGGTTGCACCAAAGGGCACCACCGAAATGCTGAACACCGCAGGAATCAGTTCTTCTAAATCCGTTAAAGTTTTATCTAAGTATGCACCGTCATTGATATCTTTACACAAAACCACCTGACAATTCATTACAATGCCCGACTCTTTAAAAAGACGCATCCGCGGAAGTAAATTGTCCGCTTTTTTGTTGCCCAACATAAACTTGCGTTTTTCAGGGTCTGTAACCTGTACCGAAATGTTAATAGGCGACATGCGCATAGATGCAATATTTGCAATCTCCTTATCCGAAAGATTGGTTAAGGTTACATAATTGCCCTGCAAAAAGGAAAGGCGTGAATCATCATCTTTAAAATACAGCGATTTGCGCATGCCCTTGGGCATCTGATCAATAAAACAGAAAATACACTTGTTGGCACAGCTTTTCGCTTTGGTCATGAGCGGAAACTCAAAAGTTATTCCCAAATCCTCGCCATATTCGTTGTATATTTCAAGCACTTCAATCGAACCGTCCGCTTTTTGGATTTCCAGCTCAAAGCTTTCATCTGCAGTCAGATATTTAAAGCGCAATATATCGTTTATTTCCTCGCCGTTGACCGAAACCAGATAATCGCCCGGAACAATGCCGCCCTCTTGCGCGATACTGCCTTCTTCAACCTGCACAATTTTTGTCATACAGCCTCCAAAGTACATAAAATCTCAAACTACTCTTAACTTATATTATCGCATAAAAACTAAAAAATGTCAATAAAAAACAAGAAATAGGCGGACAAAAGTCACTGTCCGCCTGTTTTAATCTTTATTCTTTTTATTTTACGATTTCAAACTGCTCTTCCGGCTTTAAATCTACTACGGTGCAGTCGTTTGCATATGTGCATTCCGGCAGAATAATCATGGCAGTAAGACTGTCGCTGTTTACCGGAAGCGGTGCTAAATGCCAGATGGCAGAGTTAATCTTAATAAGTGTGTTTTTCGGCACAACAAACGCCTGCACATGGTCTGTAACCACTGCTCCGCCCGACGCAGGCGCACAATGGACAATCATGTCGTCATTCAAGGGCAAAATCATTTCCCAGGTGGTAGTGTGATACTCCTGCTGTGTGATAATCATTCTGTCCGGTTTTTGCACCACAATAGGCGAATACCCCACTCTGTGGTTGCTGTCGGCTACAATTCTGTCCGGAAAAAATTTATGGATTTCGCCGCAAAGCGGATAGCCGTCCGGCTTATCCATGGCATAAAACTGCCCGAAAGGCGCAAACGCCTCTTTGGTAATCGGTTGTGCTTTTATAATTTTCATCTTCTCTTCTCCTTTTCATTTTTATATACACTTTATTTTACATTTTCAAGGAAGCATATGACCTGCCGCGCGGTAAATTTCATACCATTCGGAGCGCGAAAGCTTCACGTCCGATGCTTTACAGATTTCCGTAAGATGCTCAGGGTTCATGGTGCCAGCAATCAACTGAATGTTCGCCGGATGTCGTAAAATCCATGTCGCCGCAACGCCCGTTTTGGGAAGACCGTATTTTTCACCGATTTCAGCAAGCTTTGCATTCAGTTCCGGGAAATCATCGTTGTCAACAAAATTGCCTTTGAAAAAGCCGTACTGGAAAGGCGACCACGCCTGAATGGTTATGTTTTTTATTCGGCTGTATTCCAGCAAAGCTCCGTCATGCATAACCGACTCGGCATTTTTCATGTTCACATTCATGCCGGATGTCACTAAACCCGCTTCGGTCACCGAAAACTGAAGCTGATTGATAATTAGCGGTTGTTTCACCGCAGTTTTCAAAAGCTCGATTTGCATCAAATTATGATTGGATACGCCAAAATGCTTAACCTTTCCTGCATTTTGTAGCGCATCAAAGGCTTCAGCCACCTCTTCAGGCTCCATAAGCGTATCAGGACGATGAAGAAGCAATGCGTCAACATAGTCTACGCCAAGACGGGATAAGCTTCCGTCCACCGCTTCTAAAATATGCTCTTTTGAAAAGTCATACTGTCCGGGACGGATGGCACATTTGGTCTGAATTTTCATTTTGTCCCTCTGTCCTTTATGCCGTTTCAGATACTCGCCAAAAACCGTTTCCGCCTGACCTTTGCCGTAAATATCCGCATGATCAAAAAAGTTAATGCCCTGCTCCAAAGCCGTATCCATAATGGCATCCACTCTTTTTTCGTCCAGTCCGCCCATGCGCATGCACCCGAGCGAAACCGCCGATGCCTGAAAGGCATTTCCGATTTTTATTGTTTTCATTTTCCCTCTCCTTTTTTTCTATCTTTGTTTTAGTCAATACGCAACACCTTACTGTAAAGACTGTATAATTTAAATGCCAATATTTTTAGCATTGCGAGTCATAAGGTTTAGATGCAACTTGTTTTAGCTAAATTTTGCAACAAGTTGCAAAGCTAAATTATTTCATCTTACTCCATAGCTAAATTACTCCTTTGGAGTAGCTAAATTAAATTCGCTTTAAGCGTGCGAAGCACATTTAGCTGCCATAGGCAATTTAGCTGAACTTGTTCAATTTAGCTCGCGATAGCGAATTTAGCTGCGTTGCTATGCAACGCAATTGCGACACATAAGGTTTAGATGCAACTTATTTTAGCGAATTTAGTTGCGGTCGCAGGTCGCATATGGTCAATTCAAGTTGTTCAAAACAAAATCACTTATTCTGAACTATAACTTTTTCTTTGACATATCATCACGGATAATTAAGTATGCTGTCAATCTCAATATAAAATCCTGAACCTCTTCGTCCGAACAATATAGCAATCTGTCCCTCTTAAACACTCCAAGTTGCACTATATTATTTTCTATCAATTCACCGCATACAGAATCGACATAATCAATGGTATCCTGTGTTTTCTTTTGAGAGCGAACACCATTGTGAAAAATTCTGATATGTTCAGTTTCTTCTTTTATACAAACATCAAGCCTCATCTCTAACCTTGCAATGGGAAGATTCGCCCTGTTAATTCCACAGATTAATGATGTATAACCACCACTTTTTTCACTTTTTGCCCATGTACCTAATACTGCATAATAGACAAGAAGTTCTTTTCCCTCTGTATCTTCAACAAGGAACTGTCTATATGTTCCTGGAAAGCTACCACCGGATGCATTCGTTACTTTAGTATCCACAAGACCATTATCTCGTTTTATCTTTATACCATATCCACTTATATTTTCAACTTTATTTTCCGTATCAAAAAAAGTCCAAAGTAAATTAAGTATATGCGGTGCGACATCATTTTTTGTATTTACACCTAAATACATTCCATCATTTCTGTATTGCTCAATTAATTTTTTCGAATTAATTTCTTTTATACTTGGTCGTTTCAGCTCGATTACACTAAAATTAGCAACAGGAAGCTCTCCATCTAACATTACCTTAAACTCAGGTATAGATAGAATTGCATCATATTTTCCTTCATTATTTCTTTGAAACACAAATGAATCTTTTCCGTTAGTAACACATAAGAATTTACTTTTCATTATGTTGTTGTATCCAAACAGTTGTCTGACAGGCTCTCCTTCTATAGTAATTTGCGGAGCCTTACATTCGATAATGAGTAATGTGTCATTGCCATTTCTTACTGTAATATCAGCTCTTATGGTTGCGTTTTTTTCATAATGAGCCATCGAGTCCTCACTAGCAATATTTTTTTCTGGAATATGACACACATCTAACAAATATCGCAAAACTTGCTGTCTTATTGTTTCTTCAGGTGTAACGGGTATCCCCTTTTTTCTTATCGGATCATAATATTTTTTTCCGCCACTATACTTTACAACTTCAGGTAATGGCATAGTAGTAAATCCTAAATCAATTTTATGTTTCACGAATTTGTTTCCAGCTACCTCATCTCCGTTTATAATCAATGGTGCGGACTGCATTAAATAATCATAATCATACATCCAGTCTTCGAGAAAATGTCTATCCTTTATCAATTCCAATATGTTTTTCATTTCCATATGATAGCCGTCTATGAAATAACAAATAGCTAGTTTTGATAAATAAAAATCATCTTCTTTTATACTCTCAAATACTCTTAAATACAAATGCACTGCCTCTTTTGTCTTATAGCTGTCCATATAAGAATCTGCAAGCATAAGAATTGTATCAATATTATTTGGATTTTTCTTGTATTCTTTTTCCCATATTGCAAGTGCTCTTTTATGCTGAAAATTCTCATCAAAAGATGTTGATACTTCTTGCAATTCTTCAAAAGTCTTCGCGTTTGCAAGTTTTTTATCTAACGCAGATGCGTCAAAGCTTACACAGTTTTCCTCACTACATATCTCTCTAATATAGTTATACACATCGTTGCTGGCATCAAAGGTGTAATCCTTTAAACTATAAAACCTATTTCTTTTATTCTTTGGAACAATATAAGCATCAGTAGCATCGCATATTATTTGCTTCCTACAATTAAGCCAATCATAGTTAACATGTTTTCTTAGCACCTCAGCATTTTTCATACATCCCACAACAACACATTTGTCTTTTGTTGTTTCTTGACAAATTAACACTGTTACATCCTTAATTACTGTAATCAAAGGAGATACATCAAAATAATCTTCAAGACAAATATCCGAATTATCATTAGTTATATGTGTAGCATCAAAGTATGCTTTTCCGTCCATATCACAAATAAAGTTTTCTATATCTTCATTTGCTTGTAAATCCTTTATAACGAAAACACTATTCATATTCTTCATTCGTCCACCTTCTTTCTCAAAGTAACATTTGATTATTTTTTATCCATCTAATAATTCCTGCTCAAGACCGTATAATTTAGATGCCAATGTTTCTTAGTGATAGTTCATGTCAAGACAGAATCAAAAAATATCATACAACCAGTCAACATGTTACACAATAATCAATAATTCAATCCCATCGAGCAATGGAAATCTTCTGTAAATTCATTTACACCCCAGGAGATAAGGCGTTCATATTCGTCGTAATCACGTCGCCCTATCGCCCAAGCAGAAGCAAAAAAGCCTGCGTCTTTGATTTTTGTTGCGATTTCCTGTGTATACTCACCAAACTTATATTCAATGCCCACACGACACAAATCAGTATTTATATTAAGATTTTTCATTAAATCAATTTTTGAATCATCCCATTTACCCACATCATAGGTGTATCCGTCAATTTCTGTTCCAAACACACTATAAGCAGTTTCAAGAATATCTATACCGAAGCTTTTGATATGAAAGCTCTTCAATAGTCCACGTTTTTCAAGCATATCCCTGACCTCATTCCACTGCTCTGCTGTAAGTCCCGGATGTGTACTGAACATTGGCTTCATACCTGTTCTTACACATAGATCAAAGAATTCTGAAAGCAGTGGCATTTTTGCACCTTTGAATATTTCATTTTTGTATGAGCCATATTCCCAATTTGAAAGCTCCTCATAGGTTTTATCCCATACGTATATTTGGTCAGTTGGAGGATTACCTTCTGAATCCCTTGCAGTTTTATTAATGGTATCATCGTGTATACAAACCAAAACACCGTCAAGAGTAACCTTTGGCACTACAATGCAGGTTTGAAAGTGGCACTCTGCTGCAAGCTCAAATGCAGGGAGTGTGTTATTGGGGCAAAGTCCATAGAAGCCAAGATGTGCATTGTGTCTTATTCCGCATACCCAGTCCTTTGAGTCCACATCATTTGTTGTTATAAAATCTTTCATATATAATACTGTTCCTTCAGGAATCTGAATGTTAACAGTAAGCTTCATATTTCTTAAGAAAATCGGCGGTACACGCCATAACTGACGGGTAAATTCTGATTTTTTACCGATCCTGTATAAATGCGATTCATAAAATGGGGTATCCTGTCCATCTGCTGTCAGAGCAAACTGGATTTTGGGTGCAATTTCCCCGGTATATGAGCATGTAGCATTATACACAAGACATCCTGTTGTTTGTTCAAATTTGTGAGTAAGAGAAAAGTTTTTTTCAATTTTTAAAGTATCGTTCAAAAAATTCCCAAAGGATAACATATCGTTAAAGCAAATCATATTTACATCTCCTTTATTAATTTATACAATTATACCCTTATAGTTCGTGTAAAGTTAAGCAAAAAAATAGATAAATTGAAATTTAAAGAACCATTACTATAGTTCCAATTCCAATAAGGATGCAACCTATCAACGATTTCATTGTAAATTGCTCATGCAAGAAAACAAAAGCTAAAACCAAAGTAATTACAACACTCAGTTTATCAACAGGAACAACCTTGGATGCTTCACCCATTTGCAGTGCTTTATAATAGCATAGCCATGAGGCACCCGTTGCCAATCCTGACAGAATAAGAAACCACCAACTCTTTTTGCCTATATCCATTATTCCGCCCTGTGCATTTGTGAGAAACACCATTCCCCAAGACATAATTACAACAACAACTGTTCTTATTGCAGTTGCCAAATTTGAATTAACGCCTTCTATACCGATTTTAGCCAGTATCGAAGTGAGTGCTGCAAATATTGCAGACAGCAAAGCGAATACAAACCACATAACGATTACCTCTTCTCTTTTTTCATTTCTTTCATTATCCATTGATTCTAACCATTTGTATGCTCATGTTATTAAAGCCAAAAATCAGTCCGCGTTGAGTAGTCTTAAGGCGTTTTCTCTGCAAATATTTTTGTATGCGGTAAGACTAATATTGCCGTTTGCATAAGCATCGTCCAAAAACGCACACATTTCTTTCGCAGTGCCGTTTAAGGTAGTCGGCGAGCTGATATCGGTGGCAAAGAAAATTCTTTCGTTAAACTCCTCTATAAATTTATAGGCAAATTCTTTATCCCTTAAAAAGGCATTCAGTCCGCTTTTGGCAGAGATATCACACAAAAGCCCCGGATACTTTCTTAAAAGTGCTGACACTCTTCCCTCTTTTGTGATTTTACCCGTTGGAAATCTGTTTCTGGTGTCTTCCGTAACATCTGCAGAAATTTCGGACCAGAAGGTCATGGCATGTGCCAGAATTTTTAGTTTCGGGAACGCTTCCAAAACCTTTTCCAGTCGCGGAAGTCCTATATCGTCTGCAACACCGCACCCTTCCCCCATCTTTCCGAAATGAATGGTAACAGGAAGTCCCGACTTTTCGATATGCGAAAAAAGATTGAGAACCTTAGGGTCATCTATGTACATATTTGCCTGAAGCTCGCCTACCCCTTTTGCCCCTTGTTCTTTAAAATAGTCAAGGTAATAAGAAAGGTTATCCTCAGGGGAATTGGTTGCCATTCTGGGGTCTAATGCACAAAACCACCAGCCTAAAGTTTCGGGATACTGCGCAGAGAGTGCTCTGGCATCTCTTGATGTTATCGGGTCGTGCATACGCTCGGGCGCGCATCTTGCCATTTCTACACCCTTTTCAATACCCAGCGCATCATAAGCAGGCCGCAATTCTTCAGGGGTGGGCCAGGTGCCGCCCCGTAACCGCTCAGGTCCGCCTGCAAAATGTGCATGCACATGCATATCTATTTTTTTTACCGTCATTTCTGCAACCCTCCCGGTATTGTATAATTTCACAAGCCTGAAATTCATCGTCCTCTTTTTCAAGTGAACGTGTATATATTAATTCTACCACACACACAAATGAATTGCAACTCCAAAAATAAACACCGCAAAGAATCTTTTGCGGTGTTTGTGTTATTTATTCCAATTTTCGATTGCAGAAAATGCAATGTTTCTGATGCACTGCACCATATTGCCCTCACTGCTCTTTTTCGGGCGGGTGGTGATTCTTTTGTAATAGCTGTCATCCGAAAAAGCGGTTTTAAACGCCTCTTCGATTTTAGAACGCAGATTTTCGTTTGCGTTTCCGATACGTAAAAGTGCCGCAACGGCATTTGTGATAAACTGGAAATACACGCCGTTAAAAGCAGAAATTGCATACCGCGTGGTCAATTTATCGCTGTGGTAAACAGGATTTTTAATTTCGTTTTCATCGCAAATCATCTGAATGAGTGTATCAACAATTTCGGCATCTCCGAGTCTGCCCAGCCAGTAAATCGCCATGTAACCGCGCTGGTTATTGTTCTTCCGGCAATCTTTAAGCATGGTGTCATCACGCATGGATACCATATCTCTTAAAATCGGCAAACAGGAAGCATCTCCAATGCTTGCCAGTGCAAAAGACGCATGTTTTCTTGTGTTCTCATCTTCCGATTCCAGTAATTTTTTCAAAATCGGCACTGCTTTTTCACCCATCTGTTTTGCCGCCCAAATGGCTTCGCCCGGCTTATCGGTTGCAAGTGTTGCCTCTAATTTTTCAGGCTCTGTTACAAATGTAACATCTATTACAGGCAACTTGTCGCCGTTTGCATCTTTCGCACCGTCTACACGAACACCGCGGTTATCCGCATGATTTAAGCATCCGCTCTTTATCAGTCTGTCACGCAGTTCTTCATAAGGAATTTCTTTTAAAGCACAGTTTTCACGAATGGCTAAAAATGCCATGTCCGCCGCCACTTCCGCAAGCTTTTTCATATCGGGAAGCATTCGCACACAGCTTGCAATGTCTCTGTCCACACCCAAGGCACGGCAAGGCACAAGCAAGCCGTTTACGCCTTTCGGAATAATCGTTTTAAAGGAAATGGGCACCGTTACGTTATACGCACCGAGGTTTGCACCCACTGCCCAATCGCAAAGGGCATCTCCGTCAAACGCAATGTCCCAGCCATGCTTATCCAAATCCGCATATGCATAATAAACAGGTGTTTTCGTTTGTTTATCTGAAAACAAATCCACAACCGTTATCTGTTCTTCCGAAAGAATACGTCTGCCCTCACGCACACCGATTAAAGGCATGTGTGCCACAAAACGCATATCCTTTCTTTCTTCCGACATTTCTAAGGCTCTTGAGAAAATATAGGCCTCCGAAAGGGCTTCGTCGTCCCGCTGGTCTACACGACCGAAATCAATGTTTGTAAACCGGTAACGGGTTTCATCATACATCAGAGAAACCATGCTGTAAGGCTGTGCCTGACCGTCCCAGGTTCTGCCGTATTCGCTCTCACAGCCTGCCATATGTGCGGTTACCGCATCCCCTGTGCAGTCCATTAAAACCTTGCATCCGATATTTATAAAGCCATCAGCCGTAAACACCTTAACGCCCACAACTGTGTCCTTCTCTTTATATACACCACAAATGCTTGCTTCGTATAAAATCTCTACACCCTTATCCAAAAGCTCTGCTTCCACAACCAGCTTACGGCTTTCAGTATGTACACATCCGAACTGCTCGTTAAAGTCATTGACTTTTTCGTCAGTATCCATGTGCCGACCGCCGGGATAACCGAAATAATGCCAGGAAATACCACCTATTGTATTGGTTCCGCCAATGCAGTTATAGCTTTCAACGCCCAAAACCGACAAGCCGTTTTCTGCCGCATACAATGCCGCAAGTGACCCCGCAGTTCCCAATCCGCTTACCAGCACATCCACATGTTTTTCAAAGGTGACCTTCTCAACGTCTGTAGCTGTTACTACGCCGTTTTTTATTTCAAAAATTTTCATTTTGCGTCACCTCCGAAAAGCACGCCTGCATCAAAGGCAAGTACGGGATTTTTATACGCCTTAGAGGGTAGATACACTACGCCGTCCTCAGGCACAGAGTAATCTGAATCTATCGCATAATCAAACACATTTGCCACGCAAAGAAGCTTTGCACCGTCCGGCAAATGTTTTACCGCCTCATATACCTTTTTCCGCGCCTCACTATAGCTTGCTTCTTTCTCCATCGGGATACGCAACACCGCATTCCGTTCAAAGCCCCACTTTTCGCAAAGCATACCGGGCATTTTGCAGAATCCGTCTTTCGTATCGACAGAGAAATTGAAGGTTTTTTCAGAATACATAAAAGCATGTACACGGGTATCCACCACACGCTTTGCCTTAAAGGTACGATAGCCTTTAACGCCATGTACAGTGCACAAAAATTCGTTTTCTGCGGCTTTTTCCACCGAAATAATTTCTGTGTTTAACAGCACATTTTTGCCTTCTAACAGCTTGTAAAGCGACGGAGCGCAGTCATATAAGCAAACACGTTGCCCCTCAAATGCCTTCTTTTTTGCAAACACGTCCAAAAGCTTCTTTGCTTCTTCAGTTACGGGCTTTTGCTCGTAATCCTGCCCGAAATGCAATGCACCAAAAAATTCATAGCCTGCCTCGGTACTTCTTTCCACGATCAGACATTTTTTACCGTATTTCTCAGCAATACCTGCCGCCGTAAAGGTTGCACCAAGCACGATAACTTCATACTGCACCAAAAAGTCACTCCGTTTCCGAAAATTTTCTATCTGTTACAAGAATATCATGTTTTTGGGCATAATTCAACGCATTTCTTATCATAAAATTCCGTTTTTTTGCAAAAAGCTTGAATTTTGTATAATTTCATGCTAAGATAAATATGGGTGATAACAATGATTCGAATAAACGAACGGAACTTTTCTATGGTAACCATTCAGAAGAACAGCTCTTCTCCGGCAAACCGAGAAACGTTTTCCTTTACCAATTTCAGAATCTGTCTGGTTCTGCACGGAAGTGCCGTGTGGAATATCAATGACCGCTCCTTTACGGTAGAACAAGGCGATATTATCTTTTTAAACAGCAGTCAGAGGCGACGTTTCATTTCGTTCGGCAAGGACGGCTTTTCCCTTGCTACCTTCTGCTTTGACCGCTCTGCCTTTACCAATCTGCATCATTTTCTGTTTTTGTTAAACTGCGTAAAGGAACACCACGGTGTAATGAAAAACCAACCGCTTGCGCCTTTTTTAAAAGAAATCTACTTAGAGCTTCAGGGCAATCACCCGTTACGCTTCGAAATGGCATCTGCTATGCTCACGGAATTTTTCATTCGCCTGGAACGGCAGACAAGCTTTACGCCCGATACGCAAATTGATATCAACGGCGCTTTGCTTGATATTTTAGACTATATTGACGCCAACATCACCGAAAAATTAAGCCTTACAAGCCTTGCAAAACGAGCAGGTCTTACCGAAAGTTCTTTTTCCCGCTGGTTTGCAAAGGTAAACGGTGTTTCCTTTAAAAAATATGTGATGTCCAGACGTATTTCTCTTGCAATTATTTTGTTACAGACCACAAACTTAAAGACGGTAGACATCGCGCTTGAGTGCGGATTTGACAGCATCAGCGGATTTTACGATGCCTTTAAAAAGGTAACGGGCACAACCCCGAGCCACATTTCAAACATGAATTTAATCTAAATAAAAAAAGACCTCACGAGGTCTTTTTTTTATGCAAATATTTGTGATGATTTACGCTTCAACCTTAACAACTTCCTTACCCTTATAGAAACCGCAAGCAGGGCATACTCTGTGTCCAAGTTTGAATTCACCGCACTGGGGGCATTTAACCATTCCGGGAATGGATAATTTCCAGTTTGCTCTTCTCTTATCACGTCTTGCTTTAGATACCTTTCTCTTTGGAACTGCCATGTTCACACCTCCTTATAGTAAATGACTAAGACTTAAATTAGTCAAATAATCCTCTTAATGCTTCAAATCTCGGATCCCATTCATCGTCTTTGCAGGTACAGCTTTCCATATTTAAGTTTTTACCGCACACTGAACAAAGACCCTTGCAATCTTCTTTACACAAATGCTTTGTGGGAAGTGCGCCGAACGCAAACTCACCAACCGTTTGTGCAAGGTCGATTTCATATCCTTCAAAGCGAACCGCCTCTTCATCTTCAGAAAGCACGGTTGCCGCACGGACATAGTTTTCCGAAACCGAAAACTTTATGGAATGGGTAGTGTCTGCTCCGCATCTGTCGCATACACAGGCATACTCACCTTCAGCCTCAGCCTCCAGCATGATTACACCGCCTGCATGCTTCATTTTGCCAACCACTTTAATGGGCTTTTCAAAACGAACCGATGTGGGTGCAAAGGAAAACGCACTTAAGTCCAGATTTACCGAAAGCTTTTCTTCACTGTTATCGTGCTTTAAAAGTTCCGCCACGGAAATAAGCATAGTTTACCCCCTAAATTCCATACAGTACTATTTATTATACAAAGTTTTTGCGCATTTGTCAAGCATTTTTTTCAAATTTTCAAACTTTTTTACCTGATTCCCTTTCGGCAAAAAAGCGACTTTAAAAAGTCGCTTTTTTGTTTTTATTTAATTAGCCAACCAAAGCTTTGGTTTCCATTGCGATTGCGAGTTCTTCGTTGGTGGGGATAACCAGAACGCGAACGGAAGCACCTTCCGCAGAAATATCAATTTCTTCGCCGCGGATTGCATTCTTTTCGTCGTCAATCTTAACGCCCATGAACGCAAGACCTTTTGCTACGTTTGCACGCATTACCTTGTTGTTTTCGCCAACACCTGCGGTGAAAACAATGGCATCTACACCGCCCATAGCTGCTGCATAAGAGCCGATGTATTTCTTAACCTGATAATCAAACATGTTAAGACCGATTTCAGCAACCTTGTTGCCTTCCTTTGCGGAAGCTTCAACGTCTCTGAAGTCGCTGGAAACGCCGGAAAGACCCAAGATACCGGACTTTTTATTCATGATGGCATCAATTTCGGATGCAGACAAGCCTTCTTTTTCCTGCAAGAAGGTTACAACAGCCGGGTCGATGTCACCGCAACGGGTACCCATAAGCAAGCCTGCAAGAGGTGTAAAGCCCATGGTGGTGTCCATGCTCTTACCGCCATCTACTGCGGTAATGGAAGAACCGTTACCCAAGTGGCAGGTTACAATCTTCAAATCTTTAATGTCTTTGCCGAGCATAGCTGCTGCTCTGCCTGCAACATATTTGTGAGAAGTACCGTGGAAGCCGTATCTTCTGATTTTATACTTTTCATAGTATTCATAAGGAAGTGCATAGAGATAGGATTCAGCAGGCATGGTCTGATGGAATGCAGTATCAAATACAGCTACCTGCGGAACGCCGGGCATTGCTTCTTCACAAGCTGCGATACCGGTGAGGTTTGCAGGGTTATGAAGGGGTGCAAGGTCGATGCATTCTTCCAATGCTGCTTTAACGTCTGCATTGATTACAACAGAGCCACTGAACTTTTCACCGCCGTGTACCACACGGTGACCTACGGCAGAAATTTCGCTCATATCGGAAATCACACCGTGTTCTTTGCTGAGGAGTGCTTCCAAAACTGCAGAAATTGCTTTCGCGTGGTTGGGCATATCAATGTTAAACTGCAATTTTTCACCGTTTACACTGTGGTTCAAAATACCGTCGATACCAATTCTTTCACAAAGACCTTTTGCCATAACTTCGTTACTGTCCATATCAATCAACTGATATTTCAGCGAGGAGCTACCGGCATTGATAACTAAAATTTTCATTTCATTTTCTCCTTTTATTGAATTATTGATTCTGAGCCTGTACACAGGTGATGGCTACAACGCCTACGATATCGTCTGCACTGCAACCTCTCGACAGATCGTTAATGGGCATTGCGATACCCTGAGTTACAGGGCCGTAAGCTTCTGCTTTTGCAAGACGCTGAACCAGTTTGTAACCGCTGTTGCCTGCATCTAAGTCCGGGAATACCAATACGTTCGCCTGACCTGCAACAGAGCTGTTTGGAGCCTTGGACTTACCAATTTCCATATCGATAGCCGCGTCAACCTGCAATTCACCGTCTACCTTCAGTTCAGGATGTGCCTCTTTACAAATTCTTGTTGCTTCCACAACCTTATCTACATCGGCATGCTTTGCACTGCCCATGGTAGAGTGCGAAATCATAGCAACCTTTGCTTCTTTTTCAACCAAAAGCTCAAAGGATTCTGCAGAGCAAGCTGCAATGGCTGCAAGCTTTTCCGGATCGGGGTTCTGCTCTAAACCGCTGTCTGCAAAAATGAAAGTACCCTTTTCGCCGTATTCGCAGTTCGGAACAACCATTACGAAGAATGCGGAAACCAATTTTACACCGGGCTTTGTTTTAATAATCTGCAAGCTCGGACGCAGGGTGTTTGCAGTAGAATGGCACGCACCGGATACAACACCGTCTGCGTCGCCTGCTTTAACCATCAGGCATGCATAATACATGTAATCGCCAAGAGCGGTTTTCTTTGCTTCTTCATAGGTTAACCCCTTTGCTTTTCTGAGTTCCACAAAAAGGTTTAAATATTCCTCGGTTTTCTCGTAGGTGTAGGGGTCAATGATGGTTGCCTTGGAAATGTCAAGACCCTTGCTGTTTGCCTCTACCTCTTCGGGTGTACCGATAATGATAATGTTTGCCAGATCTTCTTTCAAAACGGTTTCTGCCGCTTCAAAAGTTCTTCTGTCCATAGATTCGGGAAGAACGATGGTTTTCTTATCCGCCTTTGCTCTTTCCTTAATTCTGTCCAAAAATGCACTCATTTGTACTTCCTCCTTAAAATTTCACTCTTATCTTTACCATTATAAACCTTTTTTAGAAATTTTTCAATAGCTTTTTTCATTTTTTTGTGTTATAATGAAAAAAAGAGGTGATTTTTTGAAAGTTGCAGGCATTATTGCAGAGTACAATCCCATGCACACGGGACACATATATCAGCTTTCCCAAGCAGATGCGGATGCCAAAGTAATTGTGATGAGCGGAAACTTTGTGCAACGGGGCGAGCCTGCCCTTTACGATAAATGGCAAAGGGCGGAAATTGCCGTTAAAAACGGTGCAGATCTGGTATTAGAGCTTCCCGTGAGCTTTGCGGTTGCTTCTGCCGAGCGGTTCGCTTTCGGAGGCGTGTCAGTCCTTGACAGGCTTGGCATCATTTCCCATCTTGTGTTCGGTGCAGAAAGTCCGCTTTCGGATTTGCAGTCTGCCGCATCAAAGCTTTCGGGCGATGCATTTGAAGCATATATGCAAAAGAATGCAACCGGTGAAAAATCCTATCACGAAATCCGCAACGAACTGGTTGAACCTGATCTACTGAAAGGCTCTAACAACATTTTGGGCATTGAGTATTTAAAGGCGTTACAAAAACTAAACAGTTCTGTTACACCCGAGGTTATTTTGCGGAAAGGTGCAAACTATAACGAGCAAGCACCCAAAGACGGCTTTGCTTCGGCAAGCTATATCCGAAGTGCTTTACTTAAAGGCGCAGACTGCTCCGCCTTTCTCCCCTATGCTTTGCCCCAAACAAAGCTTGTTACTGCAGAGGACATGTTTCCCTATTTAAAATACAAGCTGTTGACCGAAAATATTGCAGACATTGCAGAAATCCGTGAGGGCATAGAAAACCGCATAAAGGAATGCGCATTAACTGCAGATTCTTTTTCGGATTTGCTGAACAAAATCAAAACAAAGCGATACACCCGCACCGCCATTTCCAGAATGCTGACTCTTGCATTTTTAGGCATCGAAAAGAAAAATCTGTCCGAAGCACCGCAGTACACAAGAGTACTTGCAGCAAACAACCTGGGTTGTGAATTACTGGGCACCATGCGAAAAAGCGCAACCATTCCCATTGTCACCAAAGGTGCTGATGCACCCGATTGTGAGGATGCGAAGCTTGATTTTAAAGCCGGAGATTTGTACGCACTGCTTTCGGACGCACCATCGTCAACAGACTACCTGAAACATCCTTATATACAAAAATAAAGTGTGCATCAGCACACTTTGTTTTTTATTTTTTCAATCTCTGTTTTTATGCCGTCGCGGATGGGTACAAAATCCGACGCCTTAAGACCCGTTGCCTTTAAGATTTTGCTGTTATCTATTTTACGGTCAAACAGTCGGTCATACTTTAAAATAAAGGGATCGGATCGTACTTTAGGCTCGTTTTCAATATACTTATCTGTGTCTACCCATTGAAATTTGGCACCGATGAGATCAGTATAAATGTCTGCCACCTCATCCCAGGTCAGGTTTTGTGCACCGGATACGGTGTATGCCTCTCTTAAAGTCTCTTTTTTAAACAAAAGATTGGCAATCAGCTTGCCCGAGTTGCCTGCCCATTCCAGTCCGGCTGTAAGATTCCTTGCTTTTTCAGGAAGCAGAATTGTTTGTCCGTTTTCGGTCATTCTCAAAACATCATGTCCCGAACGACAAACCAAATCCAGCCGATTTTCCGAGAACGAAATGACCGGGCGCACCACCGTCCAGTTATCCGTACCTGATTCTTCCCGCAAAAACCATTCGCATCTTGTCTTGGATGCGGCGTATTTTTCAGTTTCATGAAACAGCTTGTCCTCCAAAACATCCAGAAGCAACGGTGCTTCTTCGGTAATCGGATGCTGTAAATCCGCGTACACACGATAAGAAGATAGAAAAATCAAATGCTCTGTTTTGGCAGATAACAACCGATGCACCGGCTTATAATCCTCCACATCAAGATAATGTATAAAGTTTACAATCCCATCATAATATCTGTCTTTCAGAAAGGCTTTTAGCGTTTCCAAATCTGCATTAACCTTGTGAAAGCAAAGATTTGTGTTGTCAGAAACTTTATCCTCCAGACAGATTACATCCACGAAGCACCCTTTTCGCAAAAGTTCTTGTGCTGTATAAGTGCCAAGCGTTCCGCCACCGCCTATTAACAATACGTTTTTATTTTTCATTTTGCTCCCCCCACAGGTTTTTAAATTTGTTTTATAAAGCTCAAAGGTACACCGGTTCCTGCATACACAGTATAGCATATTGACTTTTTCTTAAAAATATAGTATTCTATAAAAAAGAGGTAGAATTCTATACTAAAACGAGGTTTTTTATGCTGAATAAGATACTTTACTATACAGGTTTTACATTTTTTCGATTTCGTTACAATACATATCATTACACCGATAACCGACAAGGCTCCCCGACTAATTATCTGGCATATCTGATTCAAGGACAGTGCGAAATTATATCCGAAGGCAAAAACTTAAAATTGAAAGCCGGGGACTTGTTTTTTATTCCAAAGGGGTTAAGATATCAATCTGTCTGGAAGGGTGAAAATGGCATCGACTTTCTGTCGTTCGGCTTCTCGGAACTTCATATTAAAGTACCTTTTGACTTTGACTTGCAAATACTCCCCTGCAACGCTGAAATTGTGCAAAAGCTTATGCGCATTCCAACCAACGGCAAAGACATTGACTGCAAAACACTAAGTCTTTTTTATGATGCCATGTCCGACATCTTGCCACACATGCAAAGTGTAACCCCAAAGGATGGCGCACTTGTTGAAAGGATAAAACGATGCATCCGTCAGCATCCGTACGTCTCCATGCAGGAGCTTGCCGTTCTTTGTGCCATCAGTGAGCCGTATTTGTATGCCGTGTTTCGCAAAAATGTCGGCATAACGCCAAACGAATACAAGCAAAAGGTTTTATGCAAAATGGGCATATCTCTTCTCCTGACCACCGACAAAAAGGTGGAAGAAATTGCAGAAATTCTGCATTTCAGTTCCGCTTCCTATTTTAGAAAGATTCTGAAAAAACATACCGGAAGCACCCCAAAACAAATCCGGAAAAAAAGAAAAAGTGCGTAACTATCGTTACGCACTTTTGTTATTTAATTCTAAACCGTAAAGTTTTGGTTGCATCTTTATTTTCACGTTCCGTTATGGTAATCAGCTCTTCTATACGTTCTGCTTCATCCTTATTTACTTCATCTTGCTCAAAGGTTTCACCGCGCTGATGTGCACATAGCACCAGACCGTCATAATCTTTCGGGCATTGTACTACATATTCTTTTTCCAACACACGATTATATCCCGGTACATTCGGATTCCACACAGTAGAAAAACTGTATGAAATTTCTGTTTCTTCACCGTTTATGTCAAGCTTAAAACTGTATGTATTGGCTTCTTTTGTGGTGTTACCTGTTGTATCCTTTGCCGTAAGCCATGTGCCCGTATAATAGTCATACAACGATGATTCACAGCCCCAGCTTAAAAGCTGATTGGTGGTCGGCTTATCTTCAATCGGGAAATAGCAGTATGCAGTAAATGTCACTTCTTTTCTGCCGTCTCCGAGGTCTGTTTCGGTTCCCGACTTCACTTCCCAGTAAGCTGTTTTTCTCTGATAATTCGTTCCGTCTTTGTGCCGATACATAATGCCGTTTTCCAGCTCAAACTGCCCCTTATTCACAAAGGCGTTTGCTTCAAGTCCGTGTTCTTCAAAGAACGGAAGCGGTTCTTTCTGCTGTTTCTCGGTTGAATTTGATGTTTTTTCTCCACAACTTACCAAAAGCAAAGAAACGCACATCAAAACAACAATCCAAATCATTGAACTTTTTCTCATATTATTCCTCCTTAGTATACATATCCCATAATCAACATAACAATCGGAATGGTGATAATAGATAAAAGTGTAGTCGCAGATACGATTTGTGCCGAATATTCCGCATCTAACTTAAACCGTACTGCAAAAAGGGTTGTAACCGCGGCTGTCGGACATGCGGAAGAAATCATAATCGCCTGTGCCACACCGGTATCCAATTTTAAAAGCATACAGATGCCCAAGGACAAAAGCGGATACACAAGCAGTCGTAAAAACGACACAATATACAAGCTTCCGTTTTTGATAATCTCTTTAAATTTAACACCTGCCAGGTACGAGCCTAAAATAATCATGGCAAGAGGTGTGTTAAGGCCTGCCATAAACGCAATGGGTTGCATAACAAGTGACGGCAGTTTAATTTCGGTCATAAACAGTGTGATGCTGACGACCGTTGCAATTACGCCAATATTTAACACCACATTTTTCAAAGACAGACTGCGGATGTCCTCGGTAAATACATACACACCAACCGTCCAGTACAAAAGGGTAAACATGGCAAGATAGGACGAGCCGTAAAACACGCCGTCTGCTCCAAGCACCGCCTGCAAAAGCGGAATTGCCATAAATCCGCAGTTGGAATACACCGCCGCAAACCGATTGATTCTATAGCGGTTTGTGGGTTCTTTTCTGAATATCAATTGCGAAAGCAACGTAGATGCCAGAATGGAAATGACACTAAAAAGCGCCCCCCACAAAAGCCCTGTTGCAAGTGCAGGTGTGTAAACCTTTGCCTGATAGGACTGTATCAGCACACAGGGCGTTACAATGCTTAAAAGAATGTTTGTAAGCTGTGATACCCCGTCTTTATTAATCCATTTTAATTTCATGCAGGCAAAGCCGATGGCAATCAAAATAAAGATTACCGCTACCTGATTGAATACCTTTAATGCTATGTCCATATTATGCTTCCTTTCGTTTACTCAAGATGTAGTTGCCTGTGCTAAAAAATATCTGCCTCAAAACAATAAACATTACCATAACTCCAATTATACTCACTGCCGTTATGGCGGTCAAATGTTATCCAAAAACAACGGGTGCGACTCCCCATTTTTATCGGGAACACGGTTCCCCACCCACGGAATCCGCCATCCGGGTAGTTAAAAACGGCTTTTTTCATCCCGTTTTTGCTGTAAATGCGATATTCCGATGTTGCATTAAAATCGTTGCCGCAAACAAAGAACAGTTCGCCCTTCATTTTCACAAAAGAACCGCCTGTTTCTGCACCGTCATATCCTTTTCCGATATAGATATAACCTTTAAAAGGGTCTTTGGACGCAAAGAAAACATATGTATATTCCTTTGTTTCAAGATCGTTTCTGCATATTGCCATAAGCCATCTGTCATTCTCTTCATCATAGAAAAAATCAGGGTCTTCATCTCTGAAAAAGCCTGCAAAATCGGAAATATCATCCGCATCTGTCGCAGGTTTCATAAATTCAACATCAACGACATTCACACCAAATCTTGGTTCCCCATCAAATTTTCCATACGCTAAGATATGCTTATGCTCAAAGGAGCTCACCCAAACATACCACTGCCTATTTTCGCGATGGTATATCAAAGAAGGTGCGACATAGTTTCGCCATTTACCATCACCGCAATCATAAAACAAAGCGCCTGTCATTTGAAACTCAGCCGTTCCCGGTATCCACGAAAATACGCCTTGAAAAGCGCCTTCCTGCATACGAACAGATGCCGTAAAGTATACCTTTCCTTGCTCAAACACGACTTCTCCGTTTTCATATTTTACAGATCTTATGTCTGCAACAGAAACGCCATTATCCATATAAGAAAGAACGGCAGTTGTCGTAACGCATCCTGACGCACATAATGAAACATAGCCATTTGAAAACAACGCATATTGATTTGAATCTTCAAATTTTTCCGCATAAAATGTGCAAACAAATTCCGGCTTATTATTTTTCTTAAAATAAACATCAAAAGCACCGGGGCGACAGCTTACAACCATGGTGAAATCTGTTTTTACAAAATCAGGAAGCATCGTTTCCTCTGTATAATCGCCACACAAGTACATCAGCTTTCCTTTTTTCACCAAAACATTTGCTTCTGCGTCGGGCAACTGAAAGCAAAAGCCTATTTCTCCATCTGTTATCTTTGCCGAAACTTCATAACTTGCATAAGGGAAAAAGTTACAAAAAATCCGCTTGACCATTCCGTTTGTCACCGTATACAAATTATTTTCAACCAATTCTTTGCAATCTTCGCTTTTTCGAAGTATCGGATACAAATCGCCTCGTGTATTGTTGACAAAATCTTTAAGAAACGTCATCTCACCAAGCATAATCTTTAAATTTTTATACATCGATATGCTAAACTTGCGTTTAAATTCTGTATCAAACAAATTCATATCTTTTTCTCCTTTCTGCTTATTTCCATATTCGTCATATCTATATTGCGACACATAAGGTTTAGATGCAATAAATCAGTGCTGCTATTCTTTTGGCAGCTTCTGCTAACGAATCTAATCTTATCCATTCATTTACAGAATGTATGTTTTCGCCATCAGTCCCCAGATTGTCTACGCATGGAATTCCACACGCGGTTATATAAGCTGCATCAGATCCACTTAAGCATTTCCGTTCTGTTAAAACCGGAAGTCCGTTTTCCTTATAGATTTCATTCATTTTTTCAAGCAATTTAGTATTTTTATCACTCAAGCTCATAGCCGGTCGGTAGCTTATTTCCTTTAGTGTACAAGAGCAGCCTTCTACTGTTGTGTTATTCGCAATTCTTAAAACTTCTTGTTTTGCTTTTTCTAATTCATCTGCAGTTGAAAATCGTATATCAGCATAAAGACAACAACTTTCCGCTACGGTATTTGCGGCAGTTCCGCCTTGAATTATGCCACAATTACAAGTAAGACCGTCAGCATCTTTCATTTTTTCAAGTTCAATAATTTTATATGCCGCTTCTGTTATGGCATTTGACGCTTCAGCACAACGAGCCGAGTGCAATGCCTTTCCATGTATTGTTAAGCAATATCTTAATATTCCTTTGCGTTGTAAAACAGCAGTATTGCCCTTGATTCCCTCTAAGTTTAAAAATGCTATTGAATTTTCAGCTTTTTTGCATATATATTCAATTGTTTTTTTGCCGCTTGTGGCACTTCCGTTTTCTTCATCGGATTGCAGTAACAAATGAATAGGACGCGCGTTGAATCCACACTTTTCAAGTGCATCCATTGCCATCAGCGCCGCAACAATACCGCCTTTACAGTCCATTACTCCCGGTCCGTATATGTTTACTCTATCACGCTTTACTGCAGGAGTCCCAAACGCACCAACCGGATACACTGTGTCCATATGTCCGGAAACGCTTACAGGCTCTCCTTTCGCATCACAATTCAAGGTCAGACAAATTGCATCTCCCGATATTTCTTGCTTACAAACCTCTGTTTTCCAATTATGGCGCTTTGCTATATCGAGAAAGTATGCACCTACATCATCAACACCCTTTTTAAATTCTGTCGGACTTTCAATGTTACAAACATCCTCCAATATATTAAGATACTTTTCTTGCAGTTCTTCTATCGTTTCAAACAATTGCTGACATATCATAAATTAATATCCCCATTCTGTAAAAATTCGACATAATCCTTATTCAGTTCACGTGAAGTGGAAAACAAAAATCAGATTTCGAAGTCGAGGCAAGAGCGACTTGCGGTGAAGGGGCGGACCTTGCCGTCTGCAACTGCAACGTGGTCGGGATGTACTGCGTAGCCCTTCAAGGCTTCCGCACTTTCAAAGGTGGAATCTAACATTAAATCTGCGTTAGAGCTTGCCAAACCCTCGGTGTAAACCTTAATTTCGGTAAGTCCCGGGATTTTACCGAAAAGCCCTTCTAACCCCTCTTTAATTCCCTTTTTGATTTCAGCCTTCTGCTTTTCGTCAAATTCTTCCTTCAATGTCCATAAAATTACATGCTTTACCATTTTTATTCTTCTCCTTTTAAATATTGTCTCACAGTTTGTTCCACTTCTTTAACCTCGCCTAAAAAGGCGACGGCAGGAATACGGAGTGCTCCGCTTCCTAAAATAATCATCTGTTCCATATAGTCAGAGGTCACAACCCGTACTTTATGTTTTTTACCCAAGTCATGACACGCCTTTTCAATATACATATCTGCCGTCTCTGCCGTTTTGGTATACACCACATGGATGCCGTGTCTGTCTTCTATTGACCCAGGATTTTTCTTAACCTTGTAAGCATCAAACACTAAAATCAGTTCAATTTCCCTGACCGCCTGATAGGTACAAAGAATTTCAATCAACCTCTCTCTTGCATGCTCTAAGCTGTTTTCCGCAAGACTTTTCAGCTCATCCCAGGCAAAAATGACATTGTATCCATCCACCAAAAGATATTCCGGACCTTTAGGATTTGGCATTCCCTTAAACACATACGGCTTATCCTTTTTAACCTTTGGCGTCTCAAAAATGTAGTCAGGCTGTACTTCGCGCACTCTGCCGTAGGTGCGTTCAAAAATCTGCTTTAATTCTTTATCCGAGGATATACGGCTGAGTGCCGAATGTACCTTTTGAGCGGTAACCGTTTCAACCTCGGCTTTTGCGCTTTCCAACACGCTATCCAAATGCATATAATCGGGAACTTCATCCCATTTCACCAAAAAGCCTGCACCATGAGAGCAAAAGACCGAATCTGCCGGGTTTTCGGTATCTAACTCCGGATTATAGCCGATTTCGGCAATCACTTCTTCTGCATTTAAGCACGGCTCATAGCCTTTAAGCATCAACGAAAGCCTGCCCCGACCGCGGGTATACGCAGTTACCGTGCTGTGATAATTCCGCATAGCGGAAACAGGCGCCGTACCTTGCAAAACAGACATATCCTCCACCGTTTCGGGTGCAGAAAAGGTACCGTTCATTTGCTGAATATCGGTCATGGCACGTCCGACCGCATCGGTCGGCACTTCTAAAGTAAAGGAGTACCAAGGCTCAAGCAACACATTTTCCGCCTGCATCAGACCTTGCCGTACTGCTCGGTAGGTGGATTGTCTGAAATCCCCACCCTCGGTATGCTTTAAATGCGCCTTGCCTGCCGCAAGGGTGATTTTCACATCCGTTAAGGGTGAGCCGGTCAGCACACCCACATGGGTTTTCTCTGCCAGATGTGTTAAAATCAGCCGTTGCCAGTTTTTATCCAACACATCCTCGCTGACGTCGGTTTCAAGTTGTATACCGCTTCCCAAAGGCAAAGGCTCTAACAAAAGATGCACCTCTGCATAGTGTCGAAGCGGTTCATAATGTCCGACACCCTCTACTTTGTTCTTTATGGTTTCTTTATACGCGATACTGCCTTCGCTGAACTCCGCCTCTAAGCCGTACCGCTCTGCAATCAGGCGTTTTAAAACCTCTAACTGCACTTCGCCCATGAGCTTGACATGAATTTCCTGCAGTCGCTCATTCCAGAGGATACTCAGCTCAGGATTTTCCTGCTCCAACTTTTTAAGCTTGCCCAAAATGGTGTGCATATCACCGCCACCGGGAAAAGAAGCGCAATAAGATAATACCGGCTCTAAAATCAAACCCTTATTATCTTTTTCAATACCAAATCCTTCCCCAGGGAAAGTTTGGGTAAGTCCCGTTACGGCACAAACCGTACCTGCAAAGGCTTCGTCTGTCGTTTTAAACTTGTTGCCCGAATAAATGCGGATTTGGTTGACCTTTTCTGCCCATCCGTTTTTTTCAAGCTGTGTTTTTACTTTTAAACTTCCGCCCGTAACCTTTAAATGCGTCAGACGATTCCCTTGCTCATCTTCCGAAATTTTGAAAACTTTTAAACCGAAATCCTGCTTTTCATTCGGCAAGGTTAAGCTGTCAAGCCCCTCCAAAAAAGCATCTACGCCATCCATTTTAAGGGCTGAACCAAAATAGCAAGGAAACAGGTTACGCTTTTTCACCGCTTTGCGAATCGCATCCTGTGACACCGCTCCGCTATCTAAAAATTCGTTTAATGCCTCCTCATCGGTTTCGGCAATTTTTTCAAAGAAATCCTCTTCTTTTTTGCCAAAATTGATGAAAACTGCGTGTAGTTTTTGCTCCAACGCCTTTAAAAACGCATAGGGCTGGATTTCGGACAAATCCATTTTATTGATAAACAAAAATGTAGGAATGTTATAGTGCTTTAATAGCTTCCAGAGGGTTTCGGTATGGCTCTGTACGCCCTCTGCACCACTGACCACGAGTATAGCATAATCCAGCACGCAAAGGGTGCGCTCAGTTTCGGTGGAAAAATCCACATGCCCCGGGGTATCCAACAGCATAAACTCGGTATTTTCGGTTGAAAACACCGCCTGCTTGGAAAAAATAGTGATGCCCCGGTCCCGTTCTATGCTGTGGGTATCTAAAAAAGTATCTCTGTGGTCTACTCGCCCAAGCTTTCGGATTTCGCCCGTTTTGTAAAGCAAACTTTCTGCTAAAGTGGTTTTGCCCGAGTCAACATGCGCCAAAATACCAACCGTTACTCTTTTCAAGCCGAAGCACCTCCCTTTTAGAATCAAATAAAGAGCCTGCAAAGCAAGCTCTTTTATTATACAAAATTTTTATGCTTTTGTCAACGCATCAGGCAAGAACAATTTTAATCAGATAGGTATCAAACATTTTCACGTTCAGGTGAAGTGTAACTTCATTTGCGGCAAACATTTCTTCACGCACCAATTCTAAATTGTGGTCGGTATCCAAAAGATAGTATTCCACTTTTGCGTTTTCTTCTAAGTTTGTAAGATTGAGCGTTACCCTTTCCGGTTCCGCTTCGTCTACATCCCTGTATCGGGTTAACAGAATCGCACTTTCCTTGCCGTCTGTGGCAGTCAGAGAATAAATATCGTCGTTCAGATAACCTGAAGCTTTCACCTCTGTTCCGAGCTGATAAAGTGTGCTGTAGGCTTTGATGGAGTAATATGCCTTCTGAGGCTGAAGATACTGATCATACAGTCCGCACCAGAGACCGGGGCGCGCATCATAATACATGAGCATGGAAAGACTGCTTGCCTGCCCTGTAATCATACCGCCCGTAACAAACGAAGCACCTTTCAAGCCATTAATCTGCTTCATGGTATAAACGTATTCTTCGCCCAGCCACGCCTTTACATAGTTCCATTCATTCAAAATGGTTTCTGTACCCTCTAAGCCACATATTTTAAGTTCTTCCTCGCCGGCTTGCACATAGTCCATCAAAAACTTAGGTTCTCTTGCATACATATGATAGGAATAAAAGTCCAGCGGTACATTTTTCTCTTTCGCGTTCTGTAAAAACGCACGTCTAAATTTGGTATAATGGGGGCCGCAAAAGGCAGGGCCTCCGATTTTAAGATGAGGAAAACAAGCTTTTAAATGCTTTGCCGCAATGGAATACAATTCAATAAACTGTTCTTCGGTACCCTGCCAGCAAGGGTGAGAGCCGTCAAAATTCTTGCATTCAGGCTCGTTCCATATTTCCCAGTACTCGATATCATAATGAAAGCCGTTTGCCCAGCCTTCGGTATAGTGCCGAATAATATGCTCGCAAATTCTTGCCCATTTGTGGAAATCCTTGGGCACACGGGTGCCGTATTTATATTCATGTTCAATGGAAGCACCCAAACGGTAAAACACCTTTGTGCCTGCCGCAATGGTATTTTCAAGATATTTATCGGTCGGCTCAAAAACATAGGAGGCAGGATCATTTTCGTCCGCATCAAAGTTTTTGAAGATACGGTGCACGTCTACAATATGCTCACCACCGTAGCTTGCATAAAAGGACGCATCATGATTTCTGGCATATGGAATACCGGCTTCTTTATAGGTTTCAAAATTAGACATACCGCGCACATTTGGAAACGCCGGACCGTTGTTTACCGCATGCATCGGTTTTATAACACCACTTGTGTCTTTTAAATCAAACTGAATATTCATAGATTCTCCCCCTTTTTCTTCATTTTAGCATATTTAAGATGCTTGTCAATACCTTTTGCCGTTTTCGAAAATTTTTCGTAAAAAAAAGAGCAGAACTCTGCTCTATTTTTATTTTATTCATTTGAAGCAATGATAACCGAATAGCTTTCTTCATTCCAACCGACATTTAATCCAAGTCCCTCCGCAATTGCTCTTGCAGGAACCAAAGTTCTGCCGTTTAACAAAATGGGAGTTATGTCCAACATATAAGACTGCCCGTTTACATCCATCACACTGCTTCCGATGCTGAGTTTAACCGTTCTGTCCCCACGAACACCCGTTACGGTTTGGGTTGCTTCGTCCCAGGAAACAGTTGCGCCCAAAGCCTCAAAAATCTTACGCATAGGTACCAATGTTCTGTCATTATAAATCACAGGATTCTGGTCAAATTCCACCTTTTCGTCCGCTACATAAACCGACACCGTTTTATCGTCTGCCAAACCGATTTGTATTTCATAGCTTTGAGAGGTGTTTGTTGCCGTGCCCTGTGCGACTGCCGAAAGAACGTGTTTGCCGTTTTGGTATTTCGTTGCGTCAATATACGCGGTAAAGGGAGGTCTGGTCTCGGTTGCCACCCATTCGCCGTCAATATAATAGGTCACGCTCTGTACTTTTTCATTATACAAATGCGCGTATGCAGAAACGGGGAAAACCGCATTTACATAAGTACTGTTTTCAATCGGACGATAGATTGTATCTGCTTCATCCATAAAACTATCCTGTGCAAAAACACCGCCTTTTACATAGTTTAAATAGGTTTGTTTCAGTGCCGGATTACTGGAAAGCCGATAATCGTCTACGTCTCTGTATACCTGGTGGTCAAAATATGCCATCAGCTTAACCTGCGGATACACCATGGGTAAATATCCGAAATACTGTTCTAAGTAATTCACCGCAAAATCTGTTGTATTCTCACCGGTTGCCGAAACATGATGTCCGCAACCGCATTCGGAAATCATAATAGGCTTACGGTTACCATACGCCTCCACAAATTCGCGAAGCGCAAGCACCGGGTCTGAGTTTTTGCCCTTTTTAAAATACACTTCATCCATCTGCGTTGCGTTAATGTTCCCCTGATAATGCGGAGAGGCATACAAAGAAACGCCTACCCAGTCCACATATTGATCTCCCGGATAATAATCGTTGATATTCACATTCCATGCCGGTGCTACGGTCGGCGACCACACCATTGCAACATTTGGATTGCTGTTTCTGAAAATATCCGATACATAGCGATACGCCTGCACAAATTCATAGGGTGTGTTTTTGTTGCCCCAGGCATCAAACTCAGCGGCAAATCTTAAATAAATTACCACATCGCTGTATTCTTTAATTACATCTGAAAGCATATACAAAAAGGATGCGTAATTCGTAATATTTGAAATGTTATAGCCCTCCTGCGGACAGTTTAAAGCAAGCTCCACCGCCAGACCGCTTTCGCGTGCTTCCTTCAGCATCAGCTTATTAAAATCAATTGTGCTATAGTCACCCAGTTCCTGATACACCAAAATCATAGATTCATTGGGTATTTCCGGGCGTACCATTCCGTTTATGCACGCACCGTACAGTACACCACTCTTTTTTTCGCCTCTTGCCCCAAAATGGGTCGCTGTACCCCCGTCTGTATACAGACTGAGGTTTGATGAATACTGCTGAACACGCAAGGTGTTGAGCTTTATCTGTCCGTATGTAACAGACGAATCATTATACTGCAATTGCAGCAATTTCTGAAAATACGGCACAGACTCCCGGTACATACCTAAATTTTCATATGCTACAGCCACCTGCTCATAGCGTGCCCCCAGTGCATCGGTTGTCTGCGTATTCACAGGTTCTTTTTCCAGAAGATTAATGGATTCAATACCATACTGAATGATTCCTGCATTATCCTTGCTGTTGAGTGCTTTGACATATTTGTCGTTAACAGGCCAGAAGGAATTTGGAAACTTGTATGCAGAAACCGTACCAACCATTCCGCACAACAATACAACAACCAAAATTAAACAAATACTTTTTTTCATCATATCACACTTACATCCTTTTATAACAAATTATAAATCACCGGCTGAATTGAACCAGTCTGTTTCTATTTCTGTAGTTTTCTGATTTTCAGTCGCAGGCGTCGTAAACGAAAAAGAATTCCCGTACACAATTCTGGTGAAAAAGTCCATCAGCTCCTGTGCAGAAGGTCTTTTTTCGGGATTTGCATCCAGCATACGCTTTATGCATTCAGCCAGAATGGGCGGCATATCATCCGAATCAGGCATCACAAACCCTTTTTCCAATGCCACTTCGTATAAATAATCATACTTTTCTTTATCGAAATAAGGCAACCTGCCTGTAAAGTATTCATGCATCACCAGACCCAAACTGAAAATATCGCTCTTTTCGTTAATCCGCACTTCTTGTCCCATCATGGCAAGAAAGGTTTCGGGCGCCAGATAAGTTGTATCTCCGCCGATTTCTTCTCCGCATGGAGGCTCGTCCAAAAAGAATCCGCCGTCGAAGTCGATAATTTTAACCGAATAATAGCCGGATTCCGTTTCCTGAATCAGAATGTTATCGGGTTTCACATCAAAATGTGCAATACAAGCCTTGTGCAGACACAAAAAGGCATATGCCACAGAGCGCAGAAGCACAAATTTTGTTAAATTATCCAGTTTTGAAATCCGCTCCACCTCCAACGCAGCAGAAGGAACCTTTTCCATGGTCACATAATAGTGGCTGTCGTAACGAAAAAATTCTTCAATGCGCACCAGATTCCCATGGCTGGCACGGTTGATTGCCCGATAGAATTTGGTGAATTTCTCTTCAAAATCCCAGCACAACCGTTCTTTACGGGTGCGCATCTCCTCCGACATCACCGATGCATCCACCGGATAAATCGGCTCCAGCAACTCTTTTATAAAATATGTTTTTCCGTTTTTGCGTGCAAAAGCCCATTTGGAAAAACCGCTGTTTTTATTATTCAGTTCTGTGAGTAATTCATACCCGTTGATAATCATGCTATTCCCCTTATTGCTTTTTAACGCATTTTTTAAGTTCGGTTGTACCTATAGTAATCTCGTTCGTACTTTTTCCAGTCATTTTCCGTATTCCCGGCATTTTGAACAAAGGTTTTGTACATATACTTCGCCCGTTCGGTGTAGTACTGCTTTACCGCCTCAAAGCTTTCAAAACCAAAGGCTGCCAGACACAGGGTGTGGTCATCGCCTGCAAACTCCAGTATTCTTTCGTTTAAGCTCGTTTTCCACGCCTGAATGCTTTCGGCACAAAGCAATGTCTCCAAAAGCATATATTCAAAATCCATGGGTGTTTTCATGTATGCAAAGCAACCGTCTGTTGCTGTGAATAAAATGCACGGCATTTTCACACTGATGTTTTTTATATTTAGTCGATAGTCATCATTCATGCTGATAACGTTGGTAAGCGCACCATCACCCGAAAGATTGCTGTATGCATCCTTGCAATCCACATCATCAAGACTTAACTGATGCAGACCCGTATCATCTAACATATAGCATCTGGAATCTCCCGCCCAAAAACAGTCGACCTGCAGTTTTTTACCATCGGTTTCCGCTAAAATTCCTGCTGCTGTTGTCGGAAAGCTTAAGCCGAGGCTACCTAATAGTCTGCCTGACTTATCACCAAACGCATCGCACACACTCAGAGCACGCTTTATATATCCAGGCAAACTTTCCGGATTGCCATTCTCTGTCTCGAACCAGCTTTGAACGACGCCTGCCACCGCACGGGATGCCACATACGCGCCGGTAAGCCCGGTATAGTTTTCATATCTGCGCGACCCGCTTCCGCCACATCCGTCAAAAACAGAAACCAGTGTTTTGCCGTTACGGCAACCATAACAATAGCTGTCCTCCCCTTTCATGCTGACCATCTCACCTGCCAGACAGAAGAGGATACTCAAATCTGATTTTATTTCTCTGAATTTTCTCATATCGTATTCGTAATCGTATCTATAATCTGGCTGTATTCCAGTTCACTTAAACCTTCGCCTGCTTTAGACGGAAAATGAAGCACCTTGTCCCAGTTCTTGGAAACCAGATTCCAGTCCGGCTCATCGGGTGCATACAGCAAAAGACGTTTTGCCTGCTGATCGATATAACCTGCATGTTTCTGATCTCCCCACCATTCCGTAAGGTCAGCCATATCCTGCGCCATACCGTTAGGATAGAATTTACTGCTTTTCCCAAAGCCAAGCGGATGTGTTGACGCATCTGTCCAGACAACAATAACCTGTCTTTTCTTCGTCCCTTCTTTTTCCCAGGCTGATTTGATGGCATATGCCAGCGCCTCAAGACCGTCCTCCGGATCATCTCCGCCGCCGTCCGCCTCAAGACTTCTTACACACTTTTCAAAATCCTCAGCCTGTTCGGGCAACTTAAAGAAATTTGTTACAAGCATCGCCTGATCCGCATCCGCAAGATAATCACGAAAGGCAATCACACGCACCCGAAGCTGGGTAATATGCTTGTTTTTTTCTTCCATTGCACCTGTAATATCCTGATAAAAATTCAGTGCATTGTTTTTTACAATATCCAGAATCGGTTCCATACTGCCCGTACAATCAATGCAAAACACCATGTCCACATTGTATGTCATTTTATAATTGCTTGCCATTTACTTTCCTCCGTTCCCGTTCTCAGTTTCCTGCTTCTGCCGTTTGCGCTTCAGGTACAGGTTCACTTACCGTGTCCGGCTGTGCTACAACCGCAGGCACAACCACCTCCTGTGCTTTTTTCCACTTTTCCGCACTTTGTTTTACTTTTTCGGAGGAATTGGAGTAAAAGCTGTTTAAAGCCTCTTCCAGATTCCCTTTCGGCATATCCTGACTTGTCGCATTATTAAGCTGTGTTTCAGAAAGAACCGTCTGCAGCTCTGCAATCTGCTTTTCCATCTGCGCAATTTTTTCCGCATGCGGATTGTATAAAAAGTTCATTGCAACGCCTGCTATGCCGATAACCAGTGCAAGTCCCGCAATCAATGCCGCCGATTTTGCTTTTTTTCTGCTCTTTCTGATTTTTGCCTGCAACTCCTGTTCTGTATTCAAAAGCCTGCGAATCGCTTCATCCGAAAAGCTCCCCCCGTTTTCGTTGTAGGACGCATTCCCTTTTTCTTCCGCAGTCTGCTTTACTTCATAGCTTAATATATCCGAAAAACCGCCGCAACTCGCTTTGGGTGGCAATAACGCACCGCAATGCTTGCAGACCGTAACACTGTCCGAATTGTTTTTTCCGCATGTTTCACACAGCATATTCATCTCTCCTTTTTCACAAACTCGCTATCGCAATAACAATCACAATCACAACCAATAAAAGAGCCCACAGTAAAACAGGCACAAATAAGCTGTCTTCTTTTCCCGAAGCATCCGCTTCCGCCCATTTCTTCACATCTTCTCCGCCGTCTTTAAAACCGTGCTTGGCTCCGGTATTGGAAAAAGATGCGTCCGAATTTTCCGTCTGACTATGGTCATACGAACTGATTGCCGCTTCCTCTGCCCAGGATTTTACCACACGGGCATTTGCACGTTTGGCACGACAAAAATAGCATTCCTGCCCTGTCATATCATTTTCCATTTCACAGTTCCAGCATATCCAGGCAGCTTTTTCCCGTTTATACCGCATTATAATTTTTGTTTCCATTCCGGATAAACTCCTCGATAATGTAATCACATTTATTATAACAATTTATTCCCTGTTTGTCAACTTTTAAAGCAAGTAACCGCGCGGATTCTTTTCAGAGCCTCCACGCGGTTTTTCATTGTATTTCCACTATATATTTTCACACCTTGCGATTTTCTGCCGCTTCACGGATATACTCTTCAAAGGTATCCAAAACCTTACGGAAGCCTACTTTAGGTAATAACCGGATTGCCTCCTCCTTGTCCACCCAGCGATAAGCACGTATTTCATCCCGCTTGATGCGCACAGGTCCTCTCGTTTTTGCCAGGAACAGATGCACATACTTAATACGGTCATTTCGCAAAGTATATGTAACGGTTTTGCAGGGCTGTCGGAACAGCTTTACAGACATGCCCGTCTCTTCCTTCACCTCACGAAGTGCGGTCTGACGACGGCTTTCTCCTGCTTCCATATGCCCTTTCGGAAAGCTCCAGCTTTTTGACCCGCATTGCAAAAGCACCAGGTACTCAATAATCCCTTCGCGCTCTCTGTAAATGGCAGCACCGCAAGACCGCTCTGCCACCGGGTGCAGATAGGTAAAACGGGACACAAGCTGTCCGTCCTCGTTCTCCACCTGCTCATTCCACATCGAGGCAGGACGTACCCAAAGCTCGCCCGTGTCATACATCGCCTTATACAACACCATTTTTTCCAGGGTTTCGGAATGGGTCACAAAATCCACAACCTCATATTTGTTTCCTTTATAGTGCTGATACACACCTTTTCTTATTTCTTCCAACGTCTTACGTTTCCTTTCTTACCTAATGAAAATATTATATAACAAACCCTGCACATCTGTCAACCTTTATGCAGATTTTTCGACACTTTAAACAAAAAAATAAATTTTTTTAAAAAAACACTATACAAATTGTATATTTTATGTTATAATAATTCGTAATATTTTTGATTCTTTGATTCAATGGAAAAGGAGATGTCGTATCATGAAAAAAATCTACGAAGGAAAAACCAAAGACGTATACGCCCTGGACAACGGTAATGTTATGCTTAAATTTAAAGATGACTGCACCGGAAAAGATGGTGTGTTTGATCCCGGTGAAAACGCGGTAGGTCTTACCATCGAAGGTATTGGTAAAGAAAACTTAAAAACTTCTATTCACTATTTCGAGCTTTTGAAAAAAGCAGGCATCAAAACACATTATGTAAGTGCAAACGTTGACGATGCTACCATGGAAGTACTCCCCGGCAAAGTATTTGGTCACGGTTTGGAAGTTATCTGCCGTTTGGTTGCAACCGGTAGCTTCATCCGCAGATACGGCGAATACATTGAAGACGGTACCGTTTTAGAAGGCGGTTATGTGGAATGCACCTTCAAAAACGACGAAAAGGGCGATCCGCTGGTAACCGGCGAGGGTTTAGCTGCTCTTGGTGTAATGAGCCCCGAAATGTTTGAAAGCATGAAGGAACAGACCTTAAAAATCACAAAAATCGTTGCAGATGACTTGAAATCCATCGGTCTTGACTTATGGGATATCAAATTTGAGTTCGGCTACAACAATGACGAAGTCATTCTGATTGACGAAATCGCATCCGGCAACATGCGCGTTTACAAAGACGGCACCATTGTTGATCCCGTTGAACTCACAAAACTTATCTTGAACAGATAATCATCTTAAACAGATAATCATCTTAAAAGCATAAATCCCGAAGCCTTTTGGCTTCGGGATTTTTTACACTTTACAATACAGCTTAGAAGGCGGAACACCATATTCCTTTTTTACGGCACGGCTGAAATATTTTTCATCTGAAAACCCGGACAACTGTGCCGCCTCTTTTACAGAATACTGTCCGCCCGAAAGAAGCTTTTCAGCATAGGACATTCGTTTCAGCAAGATGTATTTCGCAGGTGTTGTGTTGAATTTTTGCAAAAACAGCTTTCTGAAATAGGTGCTGCTCATATGTGCCTTTTTCACCACATCCTGCACCGAGAATTGTGTATCCGTAAATTTTTGCTCCATATATTTTACCGCTTCTTCAAAAGCTTTAACCGTTTCGGTGGAAAGCTTTTGAATCTGCTGACGGGATATGCTTTCCATAATTTCACACATCGTTGCTAAAGCATAGTAATAGTACCCCTCATCCTTTTGCTCCCAAATGGCATAAAGTTTCTGAAACAGCCATAAAACCGAAGGTGCATTCTGCAGTTTAAAATTTTCCATTTCTGCTCGGCTGTCCGATTCAAAATGAATGACCAGTATCTCGTTTTTTTCAGGATAATCTGCTTTATACGCATAGTTTGCAGGCATATAAAACACATCGCCCTGCTCTGTGTTTGCAATCAGATTATCATGATAGAGTGTTGCTTTTCCGCTGCATCTGTACACAAGCGCACAATACGGTCTTGGAGCAACGCTCACAGAAGACTTTTCCCAGGTCATACAATGCACACCCCTGATTTTCAAGCTGATATTTTCATTCAGTACGGACATCTATTCTCTCTCCTTTACCAATAGCATACCATTACACATCCCAAATGTCAAGTTATAAAAAGTCCACCTTTTGTTTGCTTCCGTCGGTTGTAAATCAAAAGTTACCTTGGTATAATAAAGAAAAAAACAGAAACGGAGATGTTTTATATGTGTTATATTTTAGACACAACAATACACTTGCCAAAAAAAGCAACTCACCCTTTTATAAAGGAACTGTTATTCAATTACACACCCGGTAAGGATTGGAATGTTTTATATGATGCTGAAGAAAACAGCATCACCGTCGGCGACTTTGAAAAAGCAGCTTCAGAGAACGGCGAATATGTCGTAAATGTTACCGCAGGCGGCGTTTACATTAAAGGGTTAAACTACTCTGCCCTGATGCGTGGGTTTATGACTTTTCTAAATAGAATTAAATGCTTAGATCCCGGTGTTTTTGCGTTGGATATTTGCTCACTCCGAGAAAAGCCTCTGATTAATTTTCGTGCTGTTCACCTTTGTATATTCCCCGAAACGAAGCTTGATTTTTTCAGAAAATGTGTCAGGAGCTGTGCCATCTCCAAATACTCCCATATTGTTTTTGAATTCTGGGGCATGCTAAAATACGACTGCATGCAGGAGCTTGCCTGGCCCTTTGCATTTTCTAAGGCACAAATCAAGGAAATTGTTGCCGAAGCAAATGCTTTAGGTGTTGAAATCATCCCGATGTTTAATCATTTGGGACACGCCTCTGCCTGCCGTGAAATACACGGCAAGCATGTAGTTTTAGACCAGAACCCTACTCTTTCTTATATGTTTGACTCATACGGCTGGATATGGAATTTTAAGCGTGAAGATGTGTACACACTTCTTAGAAAAATCCGCGAAGAGTTGATTGACGTTTGTGGAGACGGAAAATGGTTTCACTTAGGCTGCGACGAGGCTTATGCCATCGGAAAAAGTGAACAAAGCGCTCTTGAAATGGCAGAATATTTAAACAAAGTATCTGCAGAATTGAAAGAAAACGGACGTCGCGGTATCATCTGGCATGATATGCTGTTGCCGCAAAATGAATTTGACAGCTATTACGCATATTCCGATAAAGCTGTTTCGGAAATTCTCCTTAATAAGTTAGACAAAAACCTGTTACTTGCCGACTGGCAATACACGGTACACAACGAACTCTGGAAAACATCAGAGGCATTAAAGAGCCGCGGTTTTGATGTGGTGTGCTGTCCCTGGCACAACCCCAAAAACATTCACGAAGCCTTGGACACGGTGACAACGCACAACCTCTTTGGTGTTATGCACACCACCTGGAACACCTTACAGCATGGCTTCAAAGAAATGGTTTATGGCGGTGTCATTTACTACGGTGCCGACCGAAACGATGTGGACATACAAAGATTTTACTGTGCATCCGTTGCAAGAGTGGCTATGCCGTCAAATGGAAAATACGAAAAATCCGGATGGGTAGAAACATCTACAGGTCCCGGACTATAAAAAGGAATGTGAAAAAAGTCCGGAGCACAAAAACACAAATATAAAAGCAAACAAAGCTTGTGCAAACCTACAAACAAGCCACAAAATGAAGAAACTACGCATTTTTGATATGCACCCCAAAAGTGTTCAACTTTTGGGGTGCATATCAAAATAGAGAGGGTACTTTTATAAGAGTGCACGCAGTTTTTCGGTACCTTCTTTTATAGTATGCTCCTTGCGGAACACGCTGGAGGTGCCCACCACAAAAATGTCTGCACCTGCGTCATACATTTTAGGTACGTTTTCAAAACTGCAATTGCCGTCTACCTGAAGTAAAATATGCTCCAAACCGCGTTGCTGCAGTATTTTGCGCATATTCTGAATTTTTTCAAAGCTTTCGGGCACAATTTTTTGTCCTGCGAATCCGGGATTCACCGTCATAATCAGCACCATGTCAAGCTGTGGCAATACTTCATCCAACATTTTCAAAGGTGTTGCAGGATTTAACGCCACCGCGGCTTTGGCCCCCTTTTCTTTTATCAAGGTAATCACCTTTTGCAGATGGACGGTGCTCTCCCAGTGCACCGAAATGATATCACCCGACTTGATTTCAAGCTTTTCAATAACAGACTCGGGATTTTCCGCCATGATGTGAAAATCAAAGGGTAAATCGCTTGCAGGTCTCAGCTTGTTCAAAAATTCCATGGGCATCATAAGATTGGGCACAAAATGATTATCCATAATATCGCAATGAAGCATGTGGATGCCGGCTTCCTTGATTTCAGCCAATGCCGCACCCATGTTCAGCACATCTGCGCACATGATAGACGCCGAAAAGTACGGCTTTCTGTGCTTCGGTATGGGCAAAAATGCCGCGCCGTACAAGGGAGAAAGATCACCCAAGTCTGCCTTTTTCAAAATTGGAAGTGTGTCTGTGGCGTAGCAATGCGCTTTGATATAGTCAATCACGGGGTTTAAATACATGTCCTCCTGCGCCGAAAGACCGCCGCTGAACAGCACGCAGTCGGGCGAAAGCAGATTGATAATGGCAACCAAACCGCCGCCTAACATTTCGATGGCAGACTGCAATGCATTTTTCGCATTCACATCCCCGTTTTTTGCCGCTTCAAACAAGTCGGAAGCCGTCTTGTTTTCGCCAAACAGTTCCTTTGCGGTAATGTCCAAGCCACCGCCTGCACAGTATTTCTCCAAACATCCGTTCTTGCCGCAGCCACAGGGTCTGCCGTTTTCCTGAACCGGCAAATGCCCCAGCTCCCCGGCACAACCCAGAGCACCGTCATAAATTTTGCCGTTCAAAACAATGCCGGTGCCAATGCCGGTGCCTAATGTGACACAAACCACCGATTTATATCCCTTGCCGCCGCCAATGAAGTACTCACCCCATGCCGCGGCTCTGGAATCCTGCACAAGCCGTGTAGGAATATGGGTTTTTGCCTGCAATTGCTGACCAAAATCCTCGGACAGAATCGCAATATTCGGCACTTTTAAAATTCTTGTTCCGTCCGTGCTTACCGTGCCCGGGATGCCAATACCGCAAGACAAAACATTTTTTTCTTCTATCCCTGCCTCCCGGCAGAGCTTTTGAATCTCGCCTGCAATATGAGAAAAGGGATCCAAAGTAATGTCTGCCACATAGCTTTTGCTGTGACAAAGGAGGCTTTTGTTCTCTGCGTCGAACAAGCCGATATGTATTTTGGTACCGCCGATATCTATGCCGATTTTAAACATTTCTCAAAGTTCTCCTTGTTCAATGGCAGAAATCATGTCGATGCGTGCCTGATGTCTGCCGCCCTCGTATTCGGCGTTTAAAAATTCCTCCACAATCATTTCAGCTGTGGCAATGCCGATCACTCTTGCCCCGAAAGCAATGATGTTGGCATTGTTGTGCTGACGGGTAAGACGTGCCGAATACGGGTCGGAGCAAACCGCTGCGCGGATGCCCTTAACTTTATTTGCCGCAAGAGAAATTCCAATACCGGTGCCGCAAATCAAAACACCCAAATCGCATTCTCTGCCTGCCACCGCGTCCGCCACCTTTTTCCCGTATATGGGATAGTCACAGCGCTCGGCGCTGTCTGTACCGAAATTGACCACCGTGTGTCCTTTCTCTTCCAAGTAACGGGTGATATGATTTTTCATATCCACCGCCACATGGTCGTTGCCGATTGCAATTTTCATCTATCCAAAACTCCTTAGTCAATGATATAAGGCTCAAAATCTTCTCTTTCAAAGTCCACAAGTGCCTTCATGTATTTGCCGTATTTGGTTTTCAGATCGCCCTGCGCCTGATCAAACATGGAAACAGGATACACCTTTGTGGGAACCGATTTAAAGTTCCAACTGTTATCGCCAAGCATACGAACAGCGTTTGCACAGCTTGTAACAAAAAGATCCTGTTCTCTCGGATGTGTGCTGAGGCAGTCGATTGCCTTTACATTGAGCATCTGCACATCCACAAGACGCTTGCCGCCGGTGTGATATGCACCAACTGCCAACTGACCGCACTGACGGGTCATCTGAATGGCAAGGTCTAAGCCTTCTTCGGTTTCGGTCCATTCCATAACCGTCTTAAAGCCAAAGCCCTGACTGGAAAATTCTAAGTCGTTACCCGGAACATCTTTATAATGCTTAGGCAAATCTTTTACTAAATATACTTCATCCGCACCATAATGCTTTGCGTTATCTAAGCATTCCTGACGAATATCTACCGCTACCACATACGCACCGCGTTTTTTAAGCAAGCTGATGGCACCGCAGCCCATGTAGCCGCAACCGACCACTGCCACTCTGTCTCCTACTGCTTCGATTTTAACTTTAGAAACTGCGCTGATTAAGCAAGCCAAAGGCTCTAAAACCGCCTCTTCATCCTTTACGTTATCCGGAATAATAAACACACGTTCTTCAATTGCACGCTCATATTCGCCACGACCGCCAAATAAACCGCTGACTCTGTCGCCCACCTTAAAGCGGGTAACACCTTCGCCCACTTCATACACTACACCAATCGGCTCGTGCCCGAAAGAGGGGGCTGTCCCTTGCTCCCAATCGGTATGCTCGGACATGCAAACGCCACAATACTTCATTTTTACAATCAACTGATTGGGTGCCTCGATTTTGGGCATTTCAGCGTCACGCATTGCGGTTTTACCCGGACCTACACTTGTTAATCTTTTCATCATTTTTCCACCTTTCGTTTTTTTGTACTTTTGATTACATCTTAGCACGAAAACACCGAAAATAACATGGAAAAAAACAATATATTTTTGTAAAATACCGACTTGTTGGTTGACAGTCTCTCTTGAATATGGTACACTTTAGAAAAAAGGAGGTGTGGGTATGGTTATTTCTCTTGGCGGCAAATCCGAAAAAATTACCTATTGCAATTTACACACCCACCATAACGAATGGGAAATTATACAAATTCGCACCGGCGAAAATCGGAGCATTGTTGACGGAGAAACCTATGATGCAAAGCCCGGCGACATTATGGTCATTCCCCCAGATGTCCCCCATGGCTCTACTGCCGAAGGCATTTTTACCGATATGTATTTCCGTGCCGACAACATGGATTTTTCCGTAGTCACAGTGGTGCACGACTACGACAACGCGGTGCGTCCATTGTTTGACATGCTGATTAAAGTGTGTACCGAAAAAGAAACCGACTGGCAACCCATTTCCTCTTGTTTGGGAGAAGCCATTTGCACCTACATTAAAAAATATGCCAAAACCGACTACAAATATCCGTTTGTGACAGACATAAAAAATAAAATGTACGAAGAGCTTTCCAACCCAAACTTCAACATTTCGGACGAGGTGCGGAAAATCGGGTACAATACCGACTATTTCCGTCGTTGCTTCCGGGAAGAATTGGGGCTTACACCGCTGGAATATCTGACAAAGCTTCGGATTGACGAAGCCGGACGTCTTTTAACCCAGCGCACCTTTCAATCGGTGGAAAAGGTTTCGCGCCAATGCGGATTCTCCGATTACTATTACTTTTCAAAGCTGTTTAAAAAACAAACGGGACTCTCTCCCAAAAACTACCGAAAAAAATACACAGAACATTAAAAAATGGGCTGTAATAAATTCACAGTCCATTTTGTTTAATCAGAAAAATGTTTTTTCCGATACTCGGTGGGAGAACAGCCTTTGTGCATTTTGAAAAATCTGCTGAAGGAATAAATGTCGGTAAAATGCAATTTTTGAGACAGTGCCGTCACAGAAAGATTGGTTGTTTTTAAGGCATTTTCTATATACGCAAGCCTTTTTTTGCGATAGTATGCCATAAGGCTTTGATGATACATGTTTTTAAACTTCCGGAGCAAAGTATACTTGTTTATATAAAACTGCTTTGACAAATCGTCTAACGTTATGGCAGACAGAAAGTTGTTATCAATATAGTTCTTAACTGCAATAACCAGCTCTGCCATTGTATCGGTTTTCGTGATGTGTCCTGAATCAAATTGCGTTAAAATACAGTCCAAAAGCTCTAACATTTTCGCCTTGCACAGCAGCTCGTAATTGTACGCCTGTTTTTGATAAAGCTCTATAATTTCAAAAAAGATTCTTTGAAAATTCTCCCTGTCAAACGGAGTAAAAACAAAAGGGATAAGCGAGCCGAACACATCGGGCTGTATCATCGCCCGTTCGTGCTCAGCCATATCTTCTGCAGATTTAAAAGACACAAATCTTTTTTCACTTTTTCCATCATACGAAACATCAAAATGAATATGAGGCTGACTGAAATCAAAAGATTCCACACTCTCAAACTCATGCAGAATACCGGGTCTTAAAAACACCACATCATTTTTCTTGCACAAATACGCTTTGTTATTTACAGTAATTTTACATCTTCCGCTTGTGACCAGTATAATTTCATAGTCAAAAAGCACTCTTTTATTGATTTTAAACGGCGCCTTTATGTCTGAATGCATCGCCACTCTTATGTATGGAGAAAACTCGTTTTTGTTCAAGAAAACACCGCCCTTGCATCAATAAATGACAAATATTTTAATCATACTTGCCATTTACACTTTTTCCTTACAGTACTATGATTATACTATAATATAAAATAAAAATCAAGGAGGCTGTATAAAAAATGAATTTATCCCAAATGCAAAATTTTGAATCCAGGTCAATTTCTGCTGAAAATTTCAAAGGCGAAAAAGGAAAAGGCGGAATGGCTGCGCACGGAACGGGCGAAAACTGTGCAAGGGATTTAGGTGTTGGCTGGAAGATCTCCCCTTCCGTTTCAATTCCTGCAGGCGAGGTGTTTGAGCTTGCCGATATTGACGGCTCGGGCATCATTAAACACATCTGGATTACAGACAACTGCCCCAGAAACAGAATGCTTGTCATCCGCATGTACTGGGACGGCAGTGATACACCTTCTGTAGAAGTACCCTTAGGCGACTTTTTTGCCGCAGCCGAGCATCAAAGCTATGCACAGCTTACATCGCTCCCGGTTTGTGTGAACCCCAAAAGAGCCTTTAATTGCTACTGGGATATGCCCTTTTACAAAAAGTGCAGAATCACTATTGAGAACCTGCACACAGACTGTGTAACGGTTTACTATCAGATAGATTATGTTTTGGGCGAAGTGCCTGAAGGACACGGCTATTTCCATGCACAGTTCAGAAGAGTCAATCCCCTTCCCTATAAAGAATGCTACACCATTTTAGACAATGTAAAAGGCAACGGTCATTATGTGGGCACCTATATGTTCTGGGGTGTAAACAATACCGGATGGTGGGGCGAAGGCGAAATAAAGTTTTTCCTGGACGGAGACAAAGAATATCCAACCATTTGCGGAACAGGAACGGAAGATTATTTCTGCGGTTCATACAATTTTGATATTGGCGGAAAATATCAGGAATTCTGCACACCTTATTCCGGCATGTCGAAAGTCATTCGTCCTGACGGCTTATACAATTCTCAACAGAGATTTTCCCTTTACAGATGGCACATTACAGACCCGATTTACTTCAAAAAAGATATAAAAGTCACCATTCAGGCACTGGGTTGGAGAAACGGCGGTCGGTACTTGCCGTTACAGGATGACATTTCATCTGTAGCATTCTGGTATCAGGACAACATCTGCAAAACATTTCCCGCATTTCCCACAGTAGATGAACTGGAAATTATATAACAGAAAGCAGGTTTTACTATGATTACAAAAAATATAACAGAAGGAAACACCGCTCTTGGTATTGAGCTGGGCTCCACCAGAATAAAAGCCTGTCTGATTGATGACAGCTACTCTCCCATTGCAAGTGGCAGCTTTGAATGGGAAAACACCTTTGAAAACGGCTACTGGACATACAGCTTAGATGAAATTCACCGCGGTGTGCAGGAATGCTTTGCATCTCTCCGACAAAATGTAATGGATACATATAACATCAACCTGACAAAGGTTGGCTCCATCGGCATTTCGGGTATGATGCACGGCTATCTTGCCTTTGACAAGGAGGATAATCTCCTTGCGCCGTTCAAAACCTGGCGAAACACCACAACCGCGGAAGCTGCAAAGAAACTGACAGATTTATTTCAGTTTAACATTCCGCAGCGCTGGAGTATTGCCCATTTGTATCAGGCAATTCTAAATGACGAAGAGCATGTACAAAAAATCGCACACATCACTACACTATCCGGGTATATCCACTTTCTTTTAACCGGAAGATGGGAGCTTGGAAGTTGTGAGGCATCCGGGATGTTCCCGATACTTAACGACGATTATAATGCAGAAATGCTGGACAAATTTGAACAACTGATTTGCAAAAAACAATTCCCGTGGCACATCCGCGATATACTGCCCAAAGTAAAAAAATGCGGAGAAATCGGTGCAACGCTAACGCAAGAAGGTGTGACGTTCCTTGATGTGTCGGGTAATTTAACTGCAGGAATTCCTCTTTGCCCGCCTGAGGGTGACGCGGGAACGGGCATGGTTGCCACCAACAGCGTAAGACAAAAAACGGGAAACGTTTCAGCAGGAACCTCTGTTTTTTCCATGCTTGTATTAGAAAAACCTTTAAACAACATGTATGAAGCAATTGACATTGTCACAACGCCCGATGCATCACCCGTAGCAATGGTTCACAGCAACAACGGCTGTTCAGAGCTTGATTTATGGGTAAAAATGTTCGGAGATTTTGCCTCTATGATTGGAGCAGATATTGACAAGTCAAAGCTATATACTTTGCTGTATGAAAATGCATTAGCAGGTGATGCGGACTGTGGAAAAGTGATGTCCTACAATTTCCTCGCAGCCGAGCCGGTTGCAGGTGTAAAGAATGGCTCTCCCTTATATTTCCGCACACCGCAAAGCAAAATGAACTTAGCAAATTTCTTCCGTTCGCAGCTTTATGCAACGGTTGCGGTACTGAAAATCGGTATGGATATCCTCGTAGAAAACGAAGGGGTTCATGCAGAGAATTTTAATGCGCACGGCGGACTTTTTAAAGTTAAGGGTGTTGCGCAGCAATTCCTTGCAAACGCACTTAACACCAGGGTTTCGGTTACCGAGACCTCGGGCGAAGGCGGTGCCTGGGGCATGGCATTGCTTTCTGCATATATGATGAAAAAAGAAACCCTTTCTTTAAGTGACTGGCTGGATACAAAGGTTTTCGGAAGCATTGAAAAAGAAACGTTATCCCCCGATGTTAGCTCTGCTGACGGCTTTAACGAATATTTCAAGCTTTACAAATCAGGACTTAAACTTATGTAATAAAAGGAGCTGTAAATTTATTACAGCTCCTTTTTGGGGGATAGGAAAAAATGTTTGGAATGGACAAACTGAGCCAAAACCGCGATATAGCGCGGTTTGGGGTTACCCGAAGGCTCGTCAGAGCAAACGATGCATTGGGCACCCTTCGTTTTACAACGAAGGGTTTCTTTTGCGCCGTTGCTCTTCCTCTTTCGCAAAAAGTTTTCACCGAAATACTTTTTGCGAGCCAGCCGAAAAGTATTGCTCGCAAACTTTTCGGCTAAAAGGAGGTGCAGAGTATAAAATGAGCAAAACAC
>JAFQQW010000014.1 GCA_017410375.1 Clostridia bacterium
ACTTCGCCTCTCGACGTACCTTTGTACGCCTTCGGGTAACCCCAAACCGCGATGCAACGCGGTTTGGGCTCAGTTTGTCCATTCCAAACATTTTTTCCTATTCCCTAAAAAAGGGCTGTAATAAATTTACAGCCCCTTTTTTATCCTTTAAATAATGTCAGCAAAATGTTTGTATCATAAACAAGCTTTACAAGAAAACCGTTTTCGATACCTGCTTTTACAAATGCCATGTCGTCGGAAATGCCGAAAAGTACTAAAAGTGCCGTCAGCACCCAAACGGCAATCAGACCTTTTGTTGCGCCTAAAATACCGCCCAAAAGTTTGTTAACAGAACGAAGCACGGGCAATTTCATAACCTTTACAAGCAAACCGCCCACAAACATGGACACGAATATCGAAAGAACATAAATCAGTGCAAACACCACAATGCTGATGACAAAATTCGCTACCGCTTTTGCTACCAACTCTGCCGTAGAATCCAGCGCAGCAAAAAAGAACGCCATCTCCTCTAAATTGTTTTTTGTACTGAAATCCACCGCCATACCGTCAATCCAGCTTTGGACAAAGGGTAAATTCAAAAGGAGCTTCTGTAGCGGGGCACGAAGAATGGCAAAAAGAACAATGGTAACCACAAAAGAGCACACCCCAACCACGCTCTTTGCCGCGCCCTTACGCACACCGAGAGCGACAAAAAAAATCAGAATAGCAATCAGGATAACGTCCATTACCAGTCCGCTTATAAATCCGTTCATGGAATTCCTCCTTTAAAATCCGAATCTCACCTCATAAATGTGAATGGTGCTGTCTGACAGGGTCGCGAAGGATTTACCGCCATTAAACAGCTTGATACTGCTGCAATCACTTTGCAGCTCGCCGCGGGATTTCACAATTCCGCTTGTCCGCATCACGCAAACATTCCGCAGACCTGCTGCCGCTACAAAGCCGTCATGCATATCAAGAGCCGTAACTTCAAAGTCTACATCCGCACAACCCTTTACCTTCAGATTATCCTTAAAGACAAGGATTTCACTCCCCGAAAGCATAGATCCCGAGGCATCCGCGCGGTTTAAGGCAACCGCAATTTCTTTCTTATCATCAAAGGAAAAGGCGTGTAAGTTTCTACCCATGAAGTCATACATATGCGAAAGTTTTCCGTTCTTGGTATAACAGTAGATGCCCTTGTCACTTAATATGTATGCATCCTTTTTGTCATAAATGATTTTATAGGCAACCGAGCCTTTAAGCACTGCTTCTCCCATGGGCTTTTCCTGTCTTAAATCAAAGAAATAAAGACTGCTTGCCACATCCTCGGCATTCGGGTCAAGTCCTGCTGCAACCATATATTTGTTGTTATCCGAAAGTGCCAGTGCTGTTACATACACACTTCCCGAGTACCATTTATATATGCAGTTTCCGAAGTTATTATATACCTTTACTACAGAGCGGTAGCCCGGTTCCCCGGTAACAACCGCGGTATAACCGTTCTCATTGACATCAATACCTGCAATCTGTTCGGTTTCTGCGATGGTTTCATATAGTGTGCCATCTTTCAAAATATTGATTTCGGCATTTTCGGTATCTGCTACCACCACATAGTCATCTGCCACGCCCATAAAGGGTGCTGCAGTCTGCAAGGCACAATCCCACTGATACTCGCCGGTTTTGTCATAGCACATAACACCCTTAGTGTTAACCGTTACAAGCTCATTATGTACCACTGCAATTTCGTGATCGCTGATGGTGTCTGCCGGCAACACAACCGGCTTATCCGAAATATGCATAGGCATAAAATAGTAGATGGCAAAATACAGAATCACCACCGTTAAGACAGCAATTATAATTATAAGATTTCTTTTTTTAGGATTCAGTTTCATTTTCGACATACGCTTCTCCAAAATACACTTTTTTCATATACAGCCCTTGTGGCGGTGCCGTAATGCCTGCACGGCTTCTGTCTTTTGACTTTATGATTTCCGCCAGATCTTCCGTGATTTTTCCGGCACCAATATAGCAAAGTGTGCCTGCCATTATCCGCACCATGTTATACAAAAAGCCGTTTCCTGTAACCTCAAACACGATTTTCCCGTTTTCTTCAAATACATTTGTCTCATAAATTTCGCGAACGGTGGTTTTGACCTGACCGCCGGATGCCATGAAGCCCAAGAAATCATGCGCACCCACAAATTTTTGCGCTTCTGCATGCATTTTCTGCACATCCAGCACATAAGGAAAATGCCATGCGTATTGCCGCCAAAAAGGATTTTCGTGACGGGTGTTATAAATTTCGTAACGATAGGTTTTCTTTTGCACCGAGAATCTGCCGTGAAAATCCGCATCCGCATCAAACGCAGAAAAAACGCGGATGTCAGGCGGTAGCTTCGTGTTTAGTGCAAAAGGAAATCGCTCAGCAGGAATTGCACTTTCAGTTTTAAAGGTAGCAAGATAGCAAAGGGCATGCACCCCTGCATCGGTTCTGCCACAGCCCTCTAAAAAAGAATACGAACCTGTAATTTCAGTGATTGCGGTTTCCATCGCCTCCTGCACCGTCATAGCATTGTTTTGCTTTTGCCAGCCGGCATAGCAGGTTCCGTCATAGGAAAGCAACAAGCCTATATTTCTCATACAAAAGCCTCCACAGCCCACAAGGCAACACCTAAAGCCAGCATCAGTAAAAAGCCGAACAGGTCAACCAGACCGAACTTTAAGGATTTCAGCTTGGTGCGGTGTACATCCCCCTGATAGCAACGGCATTCCATCGCAGTTGCCAGTTCATCTGCTCTGCGGAATGCACTTACAAATAACGGCACAAAAATCGGAATCATCGCTTTTGCCTTCTGCCAGAGATTTCCGCTTTCAAAATCTGCACCGCGGGCGCTCTGGGCTTTTATAATTTTATCGGTTTCTTCCATAATTGTGGGAATAAACCGAAGGGCAATGGTCATCATCATGGAAAACTCATGCACGGGAACTTTAAGCTTCTTCAAAGGTCTTAAAAGAGTTTCAATACCGTCGGTTAAGGCAATGGGTGTTGTGGTTAAGGTCATCATGGAGGTGGCAACAATCAAAAGACAAATCCGCACCGCCATAAAGCCTGCAAGGCTTAACCCCTCATAGGTTACCCGCAGAAAGCCCCATTCAAAAAGCACCTTGCCGTCGGTAAAAAACACATTGAAAACTGCCGTAATCAGAACCAGTATCCAAATGGCTTTTATACCGCGCAGAACATACAAAACAGAAACTTTGGATAAAGCAATAAAGCCTGCAAGGAACAGTACGACAGGCAAAAAGCCCCACCAGCTTTCCACCATAAACAAAGCCACGAGGAAAAAGATTGTCATTATAATTTTTGTTCTGGGGTCGGCACGGTGTACCACCGAATTGCCGGGATAATACTGTCCTAATGTAATATCTTTAAGCATTGCTTTTCCTTTCTTTCAAAATTAATGTGCAATATTTTTAAGCAACCATTCCGCCGCTTCTTTGGCACTGAAAATGGTTTCGGGTACATCCATACCCATTTTTCGCAGCTCACTTAAAATTTTTGTGATTTGCGGTACGTCCAGACGCATTCTTTCTAAAAGTGCACTGTCCCGGAACACCGCCTCGGGCGTGCCGTCTAAGGTCAAAGCACCGCCATGCATAACACAAACCTTGTCGGCATGCTTTGCCACATCCTCCATACTGTGGGAAACCAGCACAACGCTGATGCCCTTTTCGGTACGGATTTTTTCAATTTCATATAAAATTTTCTCTCTGCCAAAGGGGTCTAAGCCTGCCGCAGGTTCATCCAAAACCAAAACCTCCGGCTCCATGGCAAGCACCCCGGCAATGGCAACTCTTCGTTTTTGACCGCCCGATAATTCAAAGGGGGATTTTTCCATATATTTCTCTTTCAAGCCCACCATTTTCGCGGCAGCGTATACCCGCTCTTTGATTTCGTCTTCTTTTAAGCCGTAATTTCTCGGTGCAAAAGAAATATCTCTGTAGACCGTTTCTTCAAACAGCTGATACTCCGGATACTGGAACACCAGTCCCACCTTACGACGCACCTCTTTCATTTTTACGTCTTTGGAAAAGATGTTTGTGCCGTTCAGTAAAACCTCACCGCTTGTGGGTTTCAGAAGTCCGTTTAAATGCTGAATGAGTGTGGATTTGCCCGAGCCGGTATGACCGATGATGCAGGTGGTTTTTCCATCTTCTATAGTAAAGGAAACATCCTTTACTGCATAAATCAGCGAATCGGCATTTTTATAGGCATGGCTTAAATTTTTAACTTCAATCATCTGTCCATTCTCCTTTTAAATGCCTCGATAAACTCTTCGGCGGTCAGCACCGTTTCGCCAATGTCCAGTCCGCCCTGCTTTAAATAGTATGCAAGCTCGGTCGCCTGAGGCACACCCAAACGGAGCGATTTCATTTCCTGCGTTTTTTCAAATACATTACGGGGTGTGTCGTCCATAACCACTTTCCCCTCTTCCATCACAATCACGCGATTTGCCTGCGCCGCTTCTTCCATATAGTGGGTAATTAAAATCACCGTCATGCCCTGCTGATTGAGGCGCTTTACGGTATCCATAACCTCTTTTCTGCCAAGCGGGTCCAGCATGGCAGTAGATTCGTCTAAAATCAGGTATTTCGGGTGCATGGCAAGCACACCTGCGATAGCAATCCTCTGCTTTTGACCGCCCGAAAGGTTATGGGGCGCGGTGTGCATAAAATCATACATATCCACCGCCTTTAACGCATCATCCACACGGGTGCGGATTTCAAGGGGCGGAACACCTAAATTTTCGGGACCGAACGCCACATCCTCTTCCACAATGGTTGCCACCAGCTGATTGTCGGGATTCTGGAACACCATACCGACTCTTTTGCGGATTTCAAACAACAACGCTTCGTCCTCTGTATCCATATTCTCTACATAAACCTTACCGCCGCAAGGAAGATTCACACAGTTCAAAAGCTTTACCAAAGAAGATTTGCCCGAGCCGTTATGCCCTAAAACAGCTAAAAACTCGCCCGGCTTTACGGTAAGGGAAACCCCATCTACCACAAGGCGTTTGTTTTCCGCCTCGGGGCTGTCATAGGTACAGCTTACATTTTTGGTTTCAATCATAAGATTTGTTCCTTTCAGTCAAACAAACATCTTGCTGTGGAGCCACAGGGCAAAACCACCGGCTGATTCTGTACCGGAATGCCCAGCTCATCCGCCTGAATGGAGCGGATTTTAAACTTTTTGCCCAGCACCAGATGCATCATGTTAGACAGCACCGATGCCTGAAGCCCGGTTGTATAAGAATTGATTAAGAAAAACAGCGGTTTTTCGTCTAAGATTTTGGAGCATGCTTCAATTAAGGGGTATAAGCAATCCTCTAATTTCCAAACCTCGCCGTTTGAGCCTCTGCCGTACGAGGGCGGGTCCATAATAATGCCATGATAGAAATTACCGCGCCGTTCTTCTCTCTGTACAAATTTTAAACAATCATCCACGATATAACGAACCGGCTTATTTTCAAGCCCCGACAACTTTAAATTTTCCTTTGCCCAGGTCACCATGCCTTTCGAAGCATCCACATGGCAAACCGATGCGCCTGCCGCAGCTGCTGCCGCAGTTGCACCGCCTGTGTAAGCAAAAAGGTTAAGCACTTTTATGGGACGGTTGGCATTTTCAATGGTTTCGCGCACAAAATCCCAGTTTGCCGCCTGTTCGGGAAACAGACCTGTGTGCTTAAAGCCCGTGGGCTGTACCTTAAAGGTTAAATCTCTGTAATTTACGGTCCAGCTTTCGGGAAGCTGTTTTTTATATTCCCATTTTCCGCCACCAGATTTACTTCTGTGGTATACCGCATGTGCCTGCTTTGCAGAGGGCATACTGCAGTTCCAGATAACCTGCGGGTCGGGTCGGCGCAAAACAATGTCGCCCCACCGCTCTAATTTTTCCCCGTTTGCCGTTTCTAAAACCGCATAATCCTGCCATTTATCTGTTAAAATCATAGCTTCTTCCTCATTTATCATTTAATAACTTATTATACTACACTTTTTAAGATTTGTAAAGAGGTAGCCGACACAGTTTTTTGAGCGAAAAGTCCTATTTGTTGCACGTTTTGTGCCTTGTATTTTGAAAAGCATGCCATGTATAATAAAACTAAAGAAAGGAGCGGTTTTTATGAAGCCATTTAAAACATTTACGGTGGGTGTTATCGGCTGTGGCATGATTAGTCCCTGCTACTTCAGAAATCTGTGTGACGGAGATAACAAACGTTTTAAAATTGTCAAAGTAAAAGGCTGTTCGGACATAAAGCCAGAACGTGCCAAACAGAGAGCGGAAGAATTTGGCATTCTGCAAATGACCAACGAAGAAATTTTAAACGACCCGGAAATTGATATTGTATTGAATCTTACCAACCACACCTCTCATGTGGAGGTGATTGAGGCGGCACTCAGAGCCGGAAAGCATGTGTATTCCGAAAAAATGATTGCGCCCACCTTTGAAGAGGGTAAATACTTATATAATCTGGCAAAAGGCAAAGGGCTTATGCTTTGTGCGGCACCCGATACCTTTTTAGGCTCGAGCATGCAGACTGCACGTCGGCTTTATGATGCAGGTCTGATTGGCGAAGCGGTGGCAGGCAATGCCATCATGGTTCGCGGATATCATCACGAGCGGTTCCGCACCGACCCGGAAAGACGATTTGCATTTTGCCATGGCGGTGGGATTATTTTTGACATGGGTTGCTATTATTTTGCTTCTCTGATCAACCTTTTAGGTCCCATCAAGACCGTTTCAGGCTTTTCTCAGACCCGAGGGGCAAACGAGAGAGTGTACATGCATCCCGATCAGCCCCACTACGGCGAAATCATGAAAATTGAATCGCCCAACAACACGGCGGCGATTTTAGAATTTGAAAGCGGTGCGCTGGTAACACTTACCTCCACCTCCGAATCGGTCAGCGAGCATTATTTTATGATTCACGGCACAGAGGGTCAGTTAAAGCTTCCCGACTGCAACACCTATACGGGCGATGTGGAAATGAAGCTGAAAACGGGTGATTTTATGCCCATGCCCAAGAATTTTATGTTTACCGAGGACTGTCGCGGTTTAGGGCTTGCGGATATGTGTTATGCGATTTTAAACAACAGACCGCCCCGGGCTTCGGGCGAGTTGGCGCTTCATATGTTAGAGGCGGCAGATGCCATCACCAACCAAAAAGGCAACTACAAAATGACCACCACCTGCACCCGTCCTGCGCCCTTTGCACAAGGGATAACCGAATATCCTGAAATGGCGTTAGATCTTTAAATCAAAGGAGGAAAACAGTATGAAAATCGGCTTACAGATGTACACCATGCGTAACCAAACCAAAACCCAACAAGACTATATTGAAACCATAAAGAAAATCCACGAAATCGGCTATCGACACCTGCAGATTACAACGCCCCCCTTCTTCACCGTTGAAGAACATAAGGCGTTGCTGGACAAATATGAGATGACCGCCGACTCTGTTTTTCTTCCCTTTACACAGATTGAGGCAAACATTGAAAAAGCGGTTGCAGATGCCGCCATTTACGGTGTGGACGCCCTGCGCACCGACTCTATTCCGCAGGAATTGCGCGGCAGCGCAGAGGGCTACCGCACTTTTGCAAAAGAAGCCAACCGCATCGGTGCACTGTGCCGGGAAAAGGGTTTAAAATTTGTGTACCATTTCCATGCCTTTGAATTTATCAACTTTGACGGCATACGGGGTATTGACATTCTGTTAAACGAAACCGACCCTGAAAATGTGTATTTTATGCCGGATGTGTTCTGGCTGACCAATGCAGGCACCGAGGCATCCCGTTCGCTTTTGATGTTCAAAGACCGTGCGTTTATGATGCATGTAAAGGACTACGCCATCCGCCAATTAGAAGGTAAAATCGAAAGTGTGCCTTTCTTTTTTGCACCGGTGGGCACCGGAAACTTGTACTGGGAGGGCATCATAAAATCTGCCAAGGATATGCACATGAAGTATCTGATTGTGGAGCAGGATGAATGTGAAGGCGATGTGTTTGAAGCCATAAAAACAAGCTTTAACGCGTTGCAGAAAATGGGAATTGAAGCATAAAAAAAGAGTAGCAATGCTACTCTTTTTTGTTTTGTTCTTCTTTTAAAGCTAAGATTTCGGTGCACGCTTCCATAACCCTGCGGTAAAGGATTGCAGAGTGGGTTTCCATCGCTTTGGAAAGTGCCACTGCCGACTCCTTATCCGGCATAGTGATGTCTAAGTGCAGTTGGGGAATTTCCCGGTCAAACAGACGAAGGGATGCCATATGCACCTGCTCGTTGTATTTAACATACATGGCACTGACTGCGTCCCGTTTTTCCTTTTCTGTCAGACTTTCAATCAGTCCTATATCCACTGTTTCCCGCACAGAAATGGGTAATCTTGTATAAAAGTAACCGATAGACTCGGTGCCTTTGCTTGTAATGGACAGCATTTCATTGCCGCCCTCGGACAGAGACGAAAAGAAATATCCGTCTTCATTCAGCTCTCCGATTACACATTGCACCATAAAATAATTGGTTACAATGTTTTCCATGATGAAATCGGATAACCAGGTTCTGCTGATTTTATCCTTTTTACAAACACTTCGAGCCTGTTCTGCCACATACAAAACCAAAAGCTTAATATCCGGGATTTTTTCAATGGGATATTTATAGGATGATGGCGTATCTCGCATGGGATTCCTCTTGACTTTCGTAATTTTTTCTTATATAATTATATAGGATTTTATTCGATAACAAAGTCCTTCATTTCTTCCATGAAAGCGTCAGGCTCATCGGTAAACACTTCAACCTTGATGGGCTTGGACAAATCCAAAGAGAAAATACCCATAATAGACTTTGCATCTACAACATAGCGACCGGAAGTGAGATCCACATCGAAATCGTACTTGTTTACAGCGTTAACAAAGTTTTTAACGTCGTTGATTGAGTTGAGCATAATGTTAAAAGTTTTCATTATAAATTACCTCCCTTTCGTTTGTACTTTTATTATATAGTTTTACGGCTTTTAAGTCAAGTGATTTTTGGAAATTTAATCTAAATTTAATATAAGGAGTATTTTTACATGCGTACAGTTTCCTTTTGCACCTTAGGGTGCAAGGTCAATCAATATGAAACCGAAAGCTTAAAGGAGCTTTTGATTCGTCATAAATACAAGGTTTTGGATTTTAGCGAGGTATGCGACCTTTATGTCATCAATTCCTGCACCGTAACTGCTATGGCGGACAAAAAAACGCGGCAGATGATTGCCCGTGCCCGTCGTTTGAATCCCAAAGGTGTTATTGCACTTTTAGGCTGTATGACCGAAAAGCTGACCGAAGAAGAAAAGGAAGCTTTGGGTGTAGATTTAATTGTAGGAAACAGCGATAAAAATAAGCTTGCAGACCTTGTACGCGCCAAGACCTTTAAGCGAAACACTTTTTTGGCAGAAGATATTATGCATTGCCGTACCTTTACCGAAACCCCCATAACCGGCAGACACGCAGACCGTGCCCGGGGATACATCAAAATTCAGGACGGCTGTAACCGCTTCTGTTCTTATTGCATTATTCCTTACGTCAGAGGTCCGGTACGCAGCCGCGATTTAGAAAACATCACTATTGAAGCCGAAAAGCTTGCGGAAAATAAAATCCGCGAGGTGATTTTAACTGGCATTCAGGTAGGTGCATACGGTGACGATTTTAAAAAAGAAGTTTGTCTGGCAGATGCGGTAGAGGCTGCTGCAAAGCCTGAAAAAATATTGCGTGTGCGTCTTTCTTCCATGGAGCCGACCGCTATCACACCTGAATTTTTACAGCGGTGCAAGGACACAAACAAATTCTGTGACCATTTTCACTTGTCTCTGCAAAGCGGATGTGACAAGATTTTAAAAGCCATGAACCGTCGGTATACCACGGCAGAATATTTGGAAAAATGCAAGCTGATACGGGAATATTTCCCCGATGCTGCCATCACCACCGATGTGATTGTAGGATTCCCGGGTGAAACAGAAGATGATTTTATTGAAACTGTTTCCTTTTTAAGAGAAGCAAAGCTTTCTAAAATTCACGTGTTCCCGTATTCACCGAGGGCAGGTACCAAAGCATCCACGCTCCCCGACCAGAACACACGCCAGACCAAGCACGAGCGGGTGCGTGCGCTAACGCATTTAAGTGATACTTTGCGCAAGGATTTCATTGAAAGTCAGATGCACAAAAACAAGCAGGTTTACTTTGAAAAGTACGAAGACGGCTACAATTACGGTTATACTTCAAATTATATTTATGTGCGAAAAAAATTCAGCAAAAGCCTGATTGGAACAGTAAAGGAACTGCAACTGTCCGAGGTAGTGCTTTTTGACGAACAGGCAGAGGAATAAAAAGGGGCTGTAAATTTATTACAGCCCTTTTTTAGGGAATAGGAAAAAATGTTTGGAATGGACAAACTGAGCCCAAACCGCGTTGCATCGCGGTTTGGGGGTACCCGAAGGCTCGTCAGAGCAAACGATGCATTGGGCACCCTTCGTTTTACGACGAAGGGTTTCTTTTGCGCCGTTGCTCTTCCTCTTTCGCAAAAAGTTTTCACCGAAATACTTTTTGCGAGCCAGCCGAAAAGTATTGCTCGCAAACTTTTCGGCTAAAAGGAGGTGCAGAGTATAAAATGAGCAAAACAC
>JAFQQW010000015.1 GCA_017410375.1 Clostridia bacterium
CAGAGTGCGAAAAAGGAAGTTATATTTTGACAATTTGAATTCGTCGGCGTACAAAGGTACGGTAGAGTTCAAATTGGTAAAAAGCAAGCAATGGAGCGGAATCCTCGATGGATTCCGCTCCATTTAACATCAGTTCGTTCCCGAGATTTTTCACTTCACTTCGTTCGTTCAGAATGACATTGCTTGCGGTAGAACGACTTTTTCGACGGTCTGAACCGCCAAACATTATTGTGTGGCGGTTATTTTTTATCAATTATTTAATTTTTCTTGCTTCTGTATAGAAACGCTTGTCGCAGGCATCGCCCATAGAGAAAGTTTTTCTCGGGAGTGCACCGTCTAAAATAACCGATTTATAAAGGTCGGCTTTGTCCATGGCATCAAAGATAATACCAAAGTTCTTCGGATTTTCACAAAGGCTTTTTACTACGTCCTCGCCGTGAATATAATCGATTTCACCGCCAAGGGTATCTAAGGTTTTCTGTACCGTTGCAACCGTTAAATACTCGGTGGGGTCGGTTACGGTTATTTTTTGTTCTTTACCCTCAAAAACAAAGATAAAGCTTTGGCCTTTGGCATTTTCGTCATAGCTTATGGTATATTCTGCTTCTAAAGCCTTGATGAAATCGTTGCCGTTTACGTCAAATACCACTCTGTGAATGGCTTCGAATACCAAAGACTTGTCATGAAGATTTACAAGCTCGCAAAGGGCGTATCTGGCAGGGCTGTTTTTCGCTTTTTCTTCGCCGATTTCCTTTTTTAAGTTTTCATAGTTGGTTTTTGCGGTGGCAAGGGAATGATTGCCGTCGCCCATAGCATAAACCAAAGGCGCACTTTCCTGCACACCGTACTTTGCATTAAAGCTGTCAAGGTCGGAAAGGGCAGAAAGCTTTTTGTCCAGCGAGTCTGCTGCCGAATCAGACAGCTTGTAGCCGGTTAAATGTCCCGAATCCTGCATCAAATCAAAGTCGTAGACTTTCTCGAAGCTATCCTTGATTTTGGCGTTGCTTTCAATGATGTCGCAATCGGTATCGTCAATCAAAAGCATAATGTGGGGAAGCTCAATGGGAGCATCTTTTCTAACCTTTAATCTGGGCGGGATTCTGGAAACAATGGTGCCCTCGGTTGCGCGGATTTTGGTTTTGGAGGTGATGGTGTAGTCATATTCTTCCAGGTCTACCGCGCCCACGATGCCAAGACGTTTTACGCCGTTACGCAAAGTTCTTTCGACAAATATGTACGAATTTTTATATTCGTCAAAAATATCATTTTCCATATAGGTCTGCATGGTAGCGTTTGTGTTTTGGATACGTTCTTCAATGTCCGCATCGTTTAAATAAATTTCAGGAACGGTAACATAAAGGGTGGAAGCCTCATCTTTTGTTATAGCATGAACTTCGTTCCAGTATTCCGGCTCGGAGGTGTACTGGTCGCAAGCCACAACACTCCATTTTTTCATTTTTTCAGCATCTTTTGCAAATTTGGGTAAAAGTATATCTGCACGGGTAAATGCCATTTACAATCATCCTTTCAAAAACATATAGATTTATTTTACCACGGTGAAAGAGAAGTGTCAACCTTTTGTGATAAATTTTTGGAATTGCAGTATTGCATAGTTATGAAAATTATGATATACTATATAAACGAAATAAAGGAGCGATTGGAGAGAGTGTAAACATGCAACAGACTGAAATTTTAGTAAAATCCACCATAGACGGAAGTCTTCAGCCGTCACTTTTTTATAAAGCCGAATCGACCGAAAAACGTCCGCTACTGGTGGGCTTACATACCTGGAGCTGGGATCGGTTTAATCAGATTCAGAATATGCTCCCTTTTGCAGAGGCGAACAACTTTAATTTGCTTTTGCCCGACTTCCGTGGTCCGAATTTAAGCTCTAATGCTCATTGTACCGAAGCCTGTGCATCGGATTTAGCAAAGCAGGATATTCAAGATGCCATCGATTATGTGATGCAAAAGGAAAATGTGGATGCGGAAAATGTTTTTCTGCTGGGTGCCAGCGGCGGCGGACACATGGCGCTTATGATGGCAGGTTTTTGTCCTGAATATTTTAAAGCTATTGGCGCATTTGTGCCCATTACAGACCTTGAAAAGTGGGCGGGGCAGAATTTAAATTACACAGAACATATTCAGGCTTGTTGCAGTCAGGATGCGAAAGAAATGCAAAAGCGATCGCCTATGCATTATATAGACACTATTGCAAAAGCTAATCTTAAAATTTTCCACGGTAAGTTTGACAAATCGGTTCCGGTTACCCAAAGCTTGGAGCTGTATGCACGCCTTATGGAGAAATACCCTCAAAGCAAAGTGTTTTTAGACATTTTTGACGGTGGACACGAAATGGATATGCAAGCGGCGGCTTATTGGATTTTGTCGCAGTATAAAAAAGAAGAAAAAGCCCGGGTAACGGGGTAAGGTGTACAATTTTATTTTGGGCATCTGCCAATTTTTAAGATAGGCGTTTAAATTTAGGAGGATTAAAAATTATGGTATCACAAAAAATGTATGAACTGGGCAGTAAGCGAAGCGAAATTCGTGAGCTGTTTGAATACGGTTTAAAGAGAAAAGCGGAAATCGGTGCAGAAAATGTGTTTGATTTTAGCCTTGGCAATCCCAGTGTTCCGGCTCCGGAATGCGTAAAGGAAGCGCTCTCTGATTTGGTGTTAAACACCGACCCGGTGGTGCTTCACGGCTACACCTCTGCACAGGGTGCGCCGGATGTGCGTCAAAGCTGTGCAGATTATGTCAATCAAAGCTTCGGCACAAACTACACCGGTGACAATTTTTATATGACGGTGGGTGCGGCGGCATCTCTTACCATTTCCCTTTCTGCTATTTCAGAGGAAAAAGGCGAGGTTATCTGTTTAGCGCCGTTCTTCCCGGAATACACTGTTTTTATCAAGCAGGCAGGTATGACGCCTGTAGTGGTAAAGTGCAGAGAAGAAGATTTTCAGATTGATTTTGATGCGTTACAGGGCGCGATAAACGAAAACACCAAGGCGGTTATTGTAAATTCGCCAAACAACCCCTCGGGTGTAGTTCTTTCGCAGGACACCATTGAAAAGCTTGCGGATGTTTTAAAAGAAGCGGAAAAGAAATACAATAAAGAAATTTACATCATCGCGGATGAGCCATACAGAGAACTGGTGTACACCGAGGGTGTGACCGTTCCGTTTATCCCGAATTTCTATAACAACACTTTGGTTTGTTATTCCTTCAGTAAATCTTTGTCTTTGCCGGGCGAGCGTATCGGTTATGTGCTGGTGCCCAACACCGCAAACGACTGGAAAACCGTTTACTTTGCAGTTTGCGGGGCAGGCAGATCGTTAGGTTTTGTGTGCGCGCCGAGCTTGTTCCAGAGAATTGTACCCAAATGCATCGGCAAAACCGCAGACATTTCGGTATACAAGAAAAACCGCGACATTTTATGTGACGCGCTTTCCGAATACGGCTTCAAAGTGGCACAGCCTGACGGTGCATTTTATCTGTTTGTAAAGGCGATGGAGAACAGCGCAAGTGCATTTTGCGAAAAGGCAAAGAAATACGAGCTTTTGCTTGTCCCCGGTGACAGCTTTGGGTATCCGGGTTATGTACGTATTTCTTACTGTGTATCCACCGAAATGATTGAAAAATCGCTTCCCTCATTTGAAAAGCTTGCAAACGAATATAAATAAACAAAAAGAACCGCTTGCGTTCAGTTTCAGACCGTCGAAAAAGTCGTTCTACCGCAAGCAATGTCATTCTGAACGAACGAAGTAAAGTGGCAGTGGCGTTGCCCGAATCAGAGATTCGGAACACTGTTGCATAGGGGACTGTTAGCCAAATCAAAGATTTGGACAGCACACCTAAAGAATCTCGGGAACGAACTGATGTTAAATGGAGCGGAATCCATCGAGGATTCCGCTCCATTGCTTGCTTTTTACCAATTTGAACTCTACCGTACCTTTGTACGCCGACGAATTCAAATTGTCAAAATATAACTTCCTTTTTCTTAAGTCTACAGCGTGTCGATAGGTTTATCGACACGCTGAAAGAACCGCTCGCGGTTCTTTTTTTATCAGGAACAAACGTTGCGTTTCAGGGAACAAACGTCTGTTGACAGGCATTATTGGCGCATGGTATAATATAAATGAGGTGATGATATGAAAAGGATTGTTTCAATACTACTGTTTTGTACAATGTTTCTTACATTCCTTTCGGCGGTTTGTTACGGAACACCGTACAGCCCGTGGGCAAAATCCAAGATTGAGGCGGCATATAAAGCTAAAATCATATCTGAGCAGGAAGAATATGATTTTAAGGCACCTATTTCACGGGCACAATTTTATCATTTAATTGATGATTTTATCGCGCTTAAAACAACATATTATGATGACTGGGAAAAAGAACTGACCGAGGACGGGAAAAAGCCAATGCCGGCACTGGAAGTGCCGGACGAAGTGGTGGCACACAGCCTGGACTATATGTGGATACACGGCTTTTTAAAGGGCACAGGCGATGGGAATTTTGGTCTTTTAGATTCGCTGACCCGAGAGGAAGCGGCGTCTATTATTGTGCGTGTTATAAATAAGGTTATGCCGATGGCGGTGACCGAAAAGTGGTTTGCATATGAAGACTTGAATGAAATTTCCGAATGGGCGAGTGATGATGTGCAAACCATCAGCAACCTGGGCTTGATGTGCGGTGTGGGCGAAAATCGTTTTGCACCGCAGGAGACCATTACGGTAGAGCAGGCGGTAGTGCTTGTGTACAGAGTTTATGTGGAGTATAAGCTGTCTCAACGGCTGATGTATGAAGACACCGAACGAAGTATATTGGCACAATATAAAATAGTGGATGAAGCGGACCTGGAAAAGCAAGGAGAAATATCCGTTTTTGAAGCCTTGCTTGCATTGGATAAAGCAAGATGCGAATATACTGAAGACTTTACAAGTGCCGATTTAAAGGAATGGTATCGGGGGACGCACCTGCAACACATGGATAACCTGCCTGACAGCACAAAAGCACTTCTGATGAGACTATGCTATGAAGGAACAAGAAGAATTCTGCGTATTCAGGAAGTGAAAGACCTTCGTTTAGATGAACCGCTTACCCATTATCAGGCGATTTTATATGTTTCGCGGTTGATAGGAGATGCTTATTATGATTTTTCGGGTCCCGACGTTCCGACAGAGACGGATGCGCTGTATGCTTTGGCTTTGAAAAAGGGATTGCTTGATGCAGCGGACACTTCCGGTGCGCAGGAAGCAATTTCACGGCAGGATTTTTATGCACTCTTGCATAAGGCGCTGTTTGCTGAGTGGGTAAACGCAAGCGCAATGGAAATCTATGTTGAACGCTGGATTGATAGGCTTGAAAAATTGGCGTCGTCAAATGGGATAACTACTGCGCCGGAGTCTATAGAATATGTGCCTATTCAGTTAGATGCTCAGTTTACAGAAAATCTGACACTCTTTTGGGAAGTGCCTGAGAATATGCAGGTTTTAGAAACAGAAGCGTACGGACTTTCGGTGAAGTTAGTCACCAAAGAGGATGAATTGCATCTTCTGTTCGGGTCATCCAGATTTCAAAATCAAGTGGAGGGATTTGAGCTTATTGACGGGCTGATAGGATATAAGCGGCTTCCCGATGCGTACAAAAGTGTCCGCATAGAGTATCGTAAAGGCTTGGAAAATATCGTTTATTACGCGGAAATTCCGTTGCCGACAATCACGGTGAAACAGGAAATGTCTGCGCCTGTGCCGGACAGATTGATTCGGGGTGAGTACCAACCCGCGCTTAACAAATGGAATTCAACAGAAATTTTCCTTGCGGACGGACAAACGTTCGACCCCTCTCTTTATTACATTCTGCGCGGTAAAAGTAATGAATATCGCAAAGAAGAATATAATTGGGAAAGTATATTCCTGTTTTGTTCGGAAACGCAGACCAATGCAATAAAGATACCGAAAGAAAAAACTTCTACACTCCGTTTGACAGAAGAAATGCGCATACAAAGCCTTGAAATTACAGGTAATCCGGAGTCGGGATTTGTATTCAATCTGTCACCGGTGTCCGAAAAAGTTTTTGAAGTATTATAAGGCATAATAAAAAGAACCGCAAGCGGTTCTTTTTTTATGTTTGAAATTATTTTGTGCCGAAAATTCTGTCGCCCGCGTCGCCAAGACCCGGAACAATATAGCATTTTTCATTTAAGCCTTTATCCACGTTTGCACAATAAATGTCCACGTCGGGATGGGCTTTTTTAAGAGCTTCGATGCCTTCGGGTGCAGCAATCAGGCAAAGGAACTTGATTTGCTTTGCACCGTAGGATTTAATCTGACCCACTGCATCAATGGCAGAACCGCCCGTTGCAAGCATGGGGTCTACCACAACGATTAAACGCTTATCAATGTCGGGCGGAAGCTTGCAGTAGTATTCGTGGGGCTGCATGGTTTCTTCGTCGCGGTACATGCCGATGTGGCCGACCTTTGCAGAAGGAACCAGCTTTAAAAGACCGTTTACCATACCTAAGCCTGCACGCAGAATCGGTACGACAGCGAGCTTTTTGCCTCGAATCATTTTCTGGGTTGTTTTCTGAATGGGGGTTTCAATTTCCACATCTTCAAGCGGCAAATCACGAAGTGCTTCATAGCACATGAGCATGGTGATTTCTTCAACCAATTCGCGGAATTCCTTATTTGTGGTGGAAGTCTGACGCAAAATGGTGGTTTTGTGCTGAATCAGCGGATGGTCAAATACTGTAACGCTACTCATAATGTCCTCCTCTTATTGTTCGTTTTCTGCTTTGGAAACCATGAGGTTTACGATAATACCAAGAATCAACGCACAAGCGATGGATGTAATGGTAATCTGACCGAACTGTAAGGTGAGACCGCCGATACCGGAAATCAGAATAGTAGATACAACAAACAGGTTTTTGCTCTGACCGAGGTCAACTGTCTGTACCATTTTCAGACCGGAAACAGCGATAAAGCCGTAAAGTGCCATACAAACACCGCCCATTACACAAGACGGAATGGAGTTTACGAACGCGATAAAGGGCGAAATAAAAGCAATGAGGATTGCAAGGATTGCTGCCAGAGCGATGGTTGCAACCGATGCGTTTCTGGTGATTGCTACGCAACCTACAGATTCGCCGTAAGTGGTGTTGGGGCAACCGCCGAAAATAGCACCAACCATGGAACCAACACCGTCACCCAGGAGAGTTCTGTGTAAGCCGGGATTTTCAAGCAGGTCTTCTTCGATGATGGAAGAAATGTTTTTGTGGTCTGCAATGTGTTCAGCAAAAACAACAAATGCAACCGGAATGTATGCAACAGCAATAGTGCTGATGTATGCGGGTGTAATTTCCTTGATGCCGTCTATTGCAGTCAGGAAAGTGAAGTCCGGAACGGAAATAAATGTTTTTAAGGTTACACCGTCTGCAACCAGTGCTTTAAAGGGTTCAATGTTTAAGATTTTGAGTGCATCGAGTTCAAAAGCATAGCCGATTGCAGTGAAAATTGCGGTTACCGCATAGCCTGCAAGGATAGCAATGATGAACGGGATAAGCTTTAAGGTCTTTTTGCCGTATGTAGAGCAAAGAACAACTACAACGAGTGTGATGAGACCGCAAAGAACGGTAATCAGGGGAGAAGCTGCAACATCAGGAACACTGCCTTTGCAGATATCGCCAACCGCATTGCCTGCAAGCGAAAGACCAATCAAAGCAACGGTAGGTCCGATTACAACGGCAGGCATGATCTTGTTAATCCATTTAACGCCTGCAAACTTAACAATGATTGCAATCACTACATAAACAAGACCGGCAAAAATCGCACCGATAATCAAGCCTAAGTAGCCAAGGGACATGGATACGCCGCCTGCAAATGCAGCGAACATAGAGCCGATGAATGCAAAGGACGAGCCTAAGAATACAGGGCTTTGCATTTTGGTGAATGCAAGATACACCAGGGTGCCGAGGCCTGCGCCTACCAGAGCGGCTGCAGAGCTCATGTTGTTACCGATGATAACCGGAACAACCAGGGTTGCGGTCATAATCGCGAGTAGCTGCTGAATTGCGAAAATCAGAAGCTGGGGAAATTTGGGTTTGTCATGAACACCGTAAATCAGTTTCATTTTAAACATCCTCCTCTTTCTTTTGTGGCAAAAGCCAATTTTTTTTGATAAAAACCGACAGTTTTTACTTAATTAAAATTTTACTCCTTTTTTTATGTTTTGTCAATAGATTTTATGGATTTGTTGCATTGACAGAGGCAAGAAAAATTGATATAATAAAATCACATAAAACAAAAAACGGAGGAAAAGGGGATGCGGATATTTTGTGATGCGGATGATGTGCTTATCAACACGGTGGAGTGTTGGGTGGAGCTGATTAACCGTACTTACAACCAAAATGTAAAGCCTGAGGCGGTGACCGACTGGGATGCAACGGTAGCATATCCGATGCTGACTGCCGAGCAGGTGTACGGTGTTCTGAATGCAGACACCCTCTGGCACATGGTTTCGCCGTTGCCGGGAAGTGTGGAGTATCTTAAAAAGCTGATAGATGACGGACATGAGGTGTATATTACCACCGCGTCTGACTACCACACAGCAACCACTAAAATTTTAAATTTGCTGAAAATGTTTCCTTACCTGACGGAAAGACATATCATTATAATCAAGAATAAACAGATTCTGCAGGGCGGAATCATGATTGATGACGGCATACATAATTTAGAGGGCGGAAATTATCAAAAAATACTGTTTACCAAACCGCACAATGCAAGCTATGATGCGGAAAAGAATGGTATGATTCGTGTGCATGCTTGGGAAGAAATATATGATATAATTTGTAAATTGAGCAAACAAAAAAACTGAACGCTTGCGTTCAGTTTCAGCGTGTCGATAAACCTATCGACACGCTGTCAGAGTGCGAAAAAGGAAGTTATATTTTGACAATTTGAATTCGTCGGCGTACAAATGTACGGTAGAGTTCAAATTGGTAAAAAGCAAGCAATGGAGCGGAATCCTCGATGGATTCCGCTCCATTTAACATCAGTTCGTTCCTTAAGATTCTTTAGGGGTGCTGTCCAAATCTTTGATTTGGCTAACAGTCCCCCATGCAACAGTGTTCCGAATCTCTGATTCGGGCAACGCCACTGCCACTTTACTTCGTTCGTTCAGAATGACATTGCTTGCGGTAGAACGACTTTTTCGACGGTCTGAAACTGAACGCAAGCGTTCAGTTTTTATTTGTAGTCACCTCTTTCAAAGGCGATAACTCTGTCAATTTTTTTGAGTGCTGCCTGCAAAAGCTTTAAGCCTTCTTTAGCTTCGGCACCTGTGTACAGCTTGTTGTTGTACAGGGTGTATTTTTTTCGTGCATCATCAGGCGAAATGTTTGGCATAACAACATTTGCACCATGCAGAATGCCTTGTTCTCTGCCGTTTTCCGTTAAGCTTCCAAGGGCGGTGGTCGCCGGAAGCAAAAGGTTTGGTAGCATCATGCGGAGAACTGAAAGAAGGTACAAAGTCAGCGCAACACTTCCTGAGGGTTCGTTTCCGAAAGGTGTATCTTTTTGAGGAATGAACGGCCCGATACCCACCATGTGTGGCTTGAAATCCTGTATAAAATACAAATCCTCTGCCAATGTTTTAGCTGTTTGCCCGGGTGAGCCAACCATAAAACCGCAACCGGTCTGATATCCGATTTCCTTTAAATCGGTAAGACAGCGCATGCGGTTTTTAAGAAGCATATTATCGGGGTGTAAGGACTGATAATGCGCTTCATTTGCGGTTTCGTGCCGTAACAAATAACGGTCTGCCCCTGCATCAAACCATTTTTGGTATTCATCCCGGCTTTTTTCGCCAAGGGAAAGGGTGAGTGCACAATCGGGATATCTGATTTTAATTTCACGGATTAAAGGCAGATAATCTATGTCACCCTCACCGCCTTGCAGCACAAAGGTGCGAAAGCCTGCCTCATAGCCTGCATCGCAACAGTTTAAAACGTCTGCGTCGGTAAGACGGTACCGATCAATGTTTTTATTGCTTTTGCGGATACCGCAGTACAGACAGTCATTTTTACAGATGTTTGTAATCTCTACAAGACCGCGGATATAAATTTTGTTGCCAAATATTTCTTCTGTTTTTTCTTTTGCTAAAATCTGAAGTCTGTCCGCGTAAAGTGCGCGGTTTTCAATCAGTTCTTCAAATTCCGAAAGGCTGAGATGCTCGCCTTTGCAAAGCTTTTCAAAAGGCATAAGGTACTCCTTTAGTTAAAATAAACCAGTGGATCTTCCAAAGCGGTTGTTTCTTCCATGCTTTGTACATGGAAAATGGCGCCTTGTTGCTGATACATTTCGCTGTATGCCACTTCAATCACGGCAGTTATTTTGACCCATGTGTTGTTTTTGATCTTGTCTGCATCCTTTTTAACGCACACGAAGCCTGCAAGACCAATGTCGTCGGCGCAACAGGTCATGGCGGGTCTGCCCAGCACAAAGCCTTCGGGTGGCATTTCCTTCGGGCGGAAAATCATGCCTGAAACGGTAACTGTTTTGCCATGATATTTTTCGGGTTGTTCGGTGCTGTCGAGATACAAAGTGCCGAAATCTATATCCTCAACCGTGAAAGCATCCTTTGTTAAATCATAAGGAAGCTCTTCTTTGTCTCTGCCGTCATCCACCGTGCCGTCGGTGTTTTCAAATAAGATTTGTGCTCTGGGGTTCATACCGCGGGCGATACGGCGGAAAGCCACTTTATCGGTGTTTTCGTCACTGCGGTTGAATACAATCATCTCGGATTTGGACATGAAATCAAAGATGAAACTGCGCATGTTCTGAATCTGCGAATCAAAAACCGAAGCGTCTGCAAGACCGATTACCTGATACAAAAACCAGCTTTCGGGCTTTTTCACCGAGAACAAGTCCTCTAATGCCCAGGTGCCGTTGTATTCAATTAAAATACGGTCAGGGCTTACGGTACGGTCCAGTTTTTTTAAGAAGGTTGCACTTAAAGTTTCTTTGTCCTCTACATACACAACCTCTGCATTATATTTTTCCAGTTCTGCGCTGTTATATTCCTCTTCGCCCTCTTCAAAAACCAGAATTAAAGTTTTTTCGGTGCCGTCCGAGAAATTTTCGTCAAAAACGGTTTCGTTGATAAAAGTGGTTTTCCCACTTTCCAAAAAACCGCATACTAAATAAATTGGGACTTTACGTTTTGCCATTGTTTATACCTCACGATTATAAGCCGAAGGCGGCTTTGATTTTGTCTTCTTTTAAGTCTGTGCCGATGAATACAATACGACCGGTGTAGTCGGCAGAGCCGTCGCGCAATTCAAATTCGCCGGGTACATAGTCATACTGGAACCAGTTGCCGTCTGCACCCTGCAAAATACCCTTGGAACGCAAAATTACGCCACAAGAGCCGTCTTCTAAAGCGGTAAGGGTTTCCTGAATGGCTTTCGGATCCAGCTTTTTTGCAGTTTCCATGCCGATGCTCTGGAACACATCATCTGCATGGTGATGGTGATGATGCTCGTGTCCGTGACAGCCACAATCGTGGTCATGGTGGTGTTCGTGTTCATGACAACCGCAATCATGGTCATGATGATGCTCGTGTTCATGACAACCGCAATCATGGTCATGATGATGCTCGTGTTCATGACAACCGCAATCATGGTCATGATGATGCTCATGCTCGTGGCAGTCGCAATCATGGTCATGGTGATGGTGGTGTGCATGGTGACCGCCACAGTGGGGGCAGGATTCTTCTTCCAGTAAATCCTTTGCAGCGCCTTCCATAGCATTTAAAATATCTTTTCCGCTCAAAGCGTCCCAATCTGTGGTTACAACGGGTGCTTTTTCGTTCTTGGAACGGATAATTTCCATCGCCTTGTCCAGTTTTTCCTGGCTGATGGTTGCGGTGCGGCTTAAAACAATAGCAGTTGCACTTTCTAACTGGTTGTTGTAGAATTCACCAAAGTTTTTGCTGTACATTTTGCATTTGGAAGCATCCACTACAGCGGTGGCAATGTTTACCGAGAGACCGTCTACCGCTTCAACTGCAGAAATAACGTCTGAGAGCTTACCAACACCCGAAGGCTCAATAATGATGCGTTCGGGGTTGAAATCCTCGATAATTTTTACCAGAGACTTGCTGAAATCGCCAACTAAGGAACAGCAGATACAGCCGGAGTTCATTTCGGTTACTTCAATGCCTGCTTCTTTCATGAATCCGCCGTCAATGCCGACATCGCCGAATTCGTTCTCTAAAAGCACCACTTTTTCGCCATTTAAAGCTTCTTTTAAAAGTTTTTTGATGAGGGTTGTTTTACCGGCGCCCAGAAAGCCGGAGATAATGTCAATTTTAACCATACAAAAACCTCTTTCTTTGCAAATTATTCTATTTTAAATTATAACACCAACATATATAAAAGTCAAGCAAACCTCTTGCCAAATTGAAAAAGCTATGGTATACTCTATAAAAAAGAAAGGGTGGTGGCAATGACATTAAAGCTTTGTGACAGACAGGAAATTGAGCGACTTTACAATACATATCTTGTGCAGGATTTTCCGAAAAATGAATTGAAACCGCTCGAGCGGATGCTGACATTGATGGATAAAAACCTGTATTTTGTGTATGCGCTGTATGATGAAGAAGAAAATATGCTTGCTTATGCGTTTTTCAGCGGTGCCTACGGATGCGAATATGTGCTCCTTGATTATTTTGCGGTGGCAGCAGACAAGCGGGGCAAGGGGATTGGCTCACAGATGCTGACGCTCTTGAAAGAAGAACTCGGCAAAAACTATGCCGGTGTGATTTTAGAGGCAGAAAATCCCGATTACGCGGAAAATGCAAAGGACTTTGATATCCGTACCCGCAGATTTCAGTTTTATTTAAATAACGGCTTTTCTTCCACGAAAATGCTTTGCCGTTTGTTTGGTGTGGAATTCCGTTTGTTTGTGTACGCAAAAAAACAGCCTTCCACATTAAGCCTTGCCTATGCGGCGGTGGATTTGTATAAGGCTTTGATCGAGAAAAAGGATTTAAAGGGCAATATCAGTCTGCGTATTGAAGAATTATTTTGACAAATTTTAAATTGAATAGAAATTAAGAAAAGCGATGCGTTCAAGCATCGCTTTTATAATTGTATTTGCACAAAATTTCGGGATGTCAGAGTGTCCTCGGAAACGGTGCAGTCAATGGCAAGCACCTGCACACCGCTTTTTGCAGCAGAACGGAGTGCGCATGCAAAGGCAGGGTCATTTTCATCGTGCGGTGAAAAGACAGACGCGTCTTTTCGCTGAATGACAAACAAAACATACGCCGCATAGCCGTTTCGGATGCATTCTTGCAGCGTTTTTACATGGCGTGCACCACGGGTTGTGGGAGCATCGGGAAATTTTGCGATACCGTTTTCCACAAGGGTTACGCCTTTGACTTCGATGTAAGCTTGTTTCCCGTTTTTAAATTCGGCATAAAAGTCAAAGCGGGAACGGTCGGTGCCGTCGGCGGTGCAGTAAAACTGTTCGGCTTTTAAACAGGTTATTTCTCCAAGACCGCCATTTCGCAGAAATTCGCCTGCAACGGTATTCGGAGCATTGGAATCAATGTTGACCCAATTATCGTTATGCAACACAGAAATTAAATCATAGGCGGTTTTGCGTTCAGGATTTTGTGCCTTGCAAAGTCCGCAGGGGGTGCCGGGAATCAAAAGCTCTTTTAAGCGACCTGTGTTTTTTACATGCACCAAAAGAGTTTCTCCGTTTAAAGTAACCTCTGCGGTAAAACGGTTTAAACGTTTTAAAAATGTTCCGGTGGTGACGTTTTTGTATTGCATGGTATAGTCCACTCCTTTACTTTACAGTATACAACAGAAAATAAAGCTTGACAAGAGGAAATAAAAATAGTAAAATAATAAAAAAGATACAAATTATTCCAGGGAGGGGATGCTTTGTTTTACTTTGAACAAAATTATATCTGCTTTGAAGATGGTATCAGTCATCCGTTAAACAGATGGCTTGCACAGCAAAGCTTAACAGACGAAAGGGTGTTTAAGCTTCTTTGCGGTGCACAGAAGGGACAAGGAAAAATAAACGCGCAGTTTAAAGACGGTAAACTTATGTTTGAGGGAGATGCGGCAGAAGTGGCAGTCGGCATGCTTAAAATTTTAGAGCTTCCCATAAACCGTTGCGAAAACTGCGGAAGATTTTTTGCACCACAAAGCCGTACGGATGAAAAGTATTGTAATTATGTCATGGACGGAGAAGAATCCTGCCGTAAAATCGGTGCAGGCAAAACCTTCCGCAAAAACAATGAAGGGGATGCGGGATACACAGAGTTTATGAAGCATACTAAGCATCTTCGGTATTTAAAGAACAAGGGAAAGCTTTCGGAAAGTGCGTTTAAGCAACAGTATGCGGAAGCTAAAAAATGGCTGGCGGAATACAGAAATGGGAATTTGCAGACTGAAAAAATTGCATCGGCTTTGCCCGAACCTGAAATCAAACCGCAGACAAGAGAAAATATTGCATCATATTTATTGTAAAATTTTCAAAAAAGGCTTTCTTTTTTGAAGAAACTATGGTATACTTTAGAAAATAACAGACTTTAATCAATAAAGGAGTTTAAGATTATGCAGATTGCTGAAATCAAAAAAATGTTTTTAGAAACCTTTGGCGGTGAGGATAAGGATTTAAGAGTCTTTACTTCTCCGGGCCGTGTAAACTTAATCGGTGAACACGTGGATTATTGCGGCGGACCGGTATTTCCGGCGGCGCTTACCATGAAAACCACCATCGTTGCAAGAAAGAGAAATGATAATAAAATCCGTTTAAAGGCAACCGACTTGGATATTCTGGTGGAAGCTGAAATCGGAGATCTGGAAAAATGGAAAGGTCAGCTCAAATGGGGTGACTATCAGCTTGGTGTTGCTGTGGAAATGGAAAAAGCAGGGTACACCTTAACCGGTTGCGATTTGATGTATGACGATACCGTTCCGCACGGCGGCGGTTTGTCTTCCTCTGCGGCAATTGAGGTATCTACCGCACTGATGTTTGCAAAATTCTCTAATGAAGCGAACGACAAGCCGGATGCACCCATTAACATGGTGGAAATGGCGCTGCTCAGCCAAAAAGCAGAACACAATTACATCGGTGTTAAATGCGGTATTATGGATCAGTTCGCTTCCGCAATGGGTAAAGCAGACCATGCAATTTTCTTAGATTGTGCAACCCTCGGCTATGAGCTGGTTCCGCTCAATTTAGGGGACTGCTGTCTGATTATTTCCAACACCAACAAAAAGCATTCTTTAGGTGCGTCCAAATACAACGAGCGCCGTATGGAATGTGAAGCAGGTCTTAAGGCTCTGCAGACCGTAATGCCCGAAATCAAACAGCTTGCTGACGTTTCACCCGAAGAATTTGAACAGCATAAAGCGGTTATTACAGACCCCATCGTTCAAAAGAGAATCAAGCACGTTGTTCTGGAATGTGCACGTGTACATAAGAGTGTGCAGGCACTTAAGGCAGGAGATATCGCAACCTTCGGTCAGTTGATGAATGATTCGCACGATTCGTTGCAGTACGATTATGAAGTGTCTTGTGACGAGCTGGATATTTTGGCGCAGGAAGCAAGAAAATTGCCTTACGTTATCGGCTCAAGAATGACCGGTGCAGGCTTTGGCGGTTCTACCGTAAGCATTGTAAAGACTGCCCATGCGCAGGATTTTATCAATACACTTGACCCGTTGTATGAAGAAAAGGTAGGCTATAAAGCTTCGTTCTACATTTCGGATATCGGCGACGGCGGTATGGAAGTTAAATAATAAAAAGGTAAGGCGATTTTCGCCTTACCTTTCTTCACGAAAGGAAGAATCTGATGGAACTGATAATTGCAACCAATAATCAGGGGAAAGTGCGGGAATTTAAGAATAAGCTGAAAGATTATGAGGTTTTTTCCCTGAAAGATAAAGGTATTGACATTGAGGTAGAGGAAGACGGCACCACATTCGAGGAAAATGCGATAAAAAAAGCAAGAGCGGTTTGTGACCTGACCGGAAAGATGACCATTGCGGACGATTCGGGGTTAGAGGTGTTTGCACTTGATAATGCACCCGGCATTTATTCGGCCCGCTACGGCGGTGAGGGATTAAGCGACAAGCAGCGTTATATCAAGCTTTTGGAGGACATGGAAAACAAGACAGAGCGCGGTGCGCGATTTGTCAGCGTGATTGCCATCTGCTATCCGGACGGCAGAGACGTGACTCTCCGCGGTGAGTGCTACGGCGAGATTTTAAAAGCTCCCGACGGGGACGGCGGATTCGGGTATGACCCGGTATTTTACTATCCGCCCTTAAATAAAACCTTTGGCACATTAACTTTGGAAGAGAAAAATGAAGTGAGCCACAGAGCAAGAGCACTTGAAAAGTTAGAACGCTTTTTCACAGATGAGTCAGTTGTGTTGGGCAACGGCGTTTTACATGCGGAAATTGTTGCCCGCGGTGCGGAGGTACGTAAGCTTGTCAATGTGAAAAACGGTGAGGATTTGCTGAATACCGATTTTAAGGTGTGGAATTATACAGCGCCTGCGCTGTTCCCGGTTCTGGGCAAGACCAAAGACGAGGCGGGCTATTACTACGGCGGAAAGCATTATGACATTAACCCCCACGGCTTTGCAAGAGAAAGCGTTTTTAAACTGGTGCATGCTTCCGAAACAACCGCAACCTATGTGCTTTGCGAAAACGAAAACACTTTAAAGAGTTATCCCTTTGCGTTCCGCTTTTATGTAACCCATACATTGGAGGAAAATTTCTGGAAAGTGGCTTATAAAGTAGAAAATACTGACAACAAGGCGCTGTTCTTTAACCTGGGTTCTCATGAAGCATACAAACTTGGAGACGATTGGGAAAACTACTTCATTGAATACGAGAAGGAAGAAAATTTAAAAGAGAATATCTTAAAAACAAGGGCTTGGATGACACAGAAGAAATTCGGCACAAAAGAAAAAGTGCTTCCGATTTACAATGAAAACAGGAATCTCTTTTATTTCTCTAAAGATTTAAATTCCTCCTGGGTTCAGTTGAATTACAAAAATAAGCCGATTGTACGCGTGCATTATGACCTTGCCGATACGGTTTGTGTGGGCCTCTGGCGTGCAAGAAAAGGAAATTTCTACTGCATAGAGCCGTGGTTTGGTGTGGCGGATTCCCGGTATGAAAGTACCCATGCGGAAGAAAAAGAAGGACTTAACTGGTTACAGCCCGGAGCGTCCTTCGAAAGAAAGCATAAAATGGAATTCTTTCTTTAAGAGTTGACAAATTTATAAATAATTTCAGATTTAGAAAAAGCGCGATTTCAATCGCGCTTTTTCGTTTAAGAAGAGAAGAAAAGAGGAAATCAGTTTTTGAAAGATGCACAGTAGGTCTGATCGGACGTACCGCAGTCACAGCCTGCGCAGGCACAGGTTACATCAATGTCCGAGAGCATGCAATGACAGTCTTCATTGTAGGTGCATTTTTGTGCGTCGCAGTGGATGGTGGTTTCGCCACCCTTTACAGAACAACCGCAGGAATTGACCATGTTGCCTGAGGGGGTGAAGGTTTTACAGCAGGTACTGTCTGCTTTTTCTGCGTCCTTACCGCCAATGTTGATGCCGTTTGCTGTGCAGTAGCTGTTGCTGTAAAAAGCACAGTCGGTTACGCCGCATTTTACTGTGTTTGTTTTGTTTTCCATTTCAAAACACTCCTTTCGGGGTTAATTTGTTCAAAAAGCAAAAAAATATTCATAGTTTTGTCCTTTTTTGCATAGGTTTTAGTGTAATTGTACCGAACCGGGAGAGAAAAATATGAACCAGAACCCGATGGAATTTTTTGTAGCTTTTGTATTAGGTCTTATTTTGCTGTTTATTTTAATCAGACTTTTGTATGTTCCCTTAAGAATGGCACTGAAACTGTTTATAAATTCCATAGCAGGCGGTGCTTTACTGCTTTTCCTGAACTTACTTTTAAGGCTTTTCGGAATGTCGGTGGGCATAAATGCCGTAACTTCCGCGATAGCAGGCGTTCTCGGGGTTCCGGGTATTGCGCTGCTTTTGTTTTTGCAAATCATTCTGCGCGCCTAAATTCCCTTGACAAAAGGAGGCGTTAGCGTTATAATAATAGTATAAAGATAGATAAATTCTTCGAAGGAGGAGAACCGCTTTATGCGTTTTTGGGATGAACACAGATCGGACATTGAACTTTTTTATGCGGGGACCTCTGCGAAAAGCTATGAATTTTTAGGTGCTCACCCTGTCGAAAACGGCGTGCACTTTGCCGTTTTTGCTCCGAATGCGGAGTCTGTGGCGGTGGTGGGTTCTTTTAATGCCTGGGATGCATCCAAAAATCCCATGCAAAAGGACGGCGGTGTCTGGCATGCCTTTGTGGAGGGCGCAGGACATGGTGATTCCTATAAATTTTCCATTCAACATGGTGGACAGACCTTTTTAAAGAGTGATCCGTATGCCTTTTACAGTGAGCTTCGTCCGGATACGGCATCGGTTATCTGGAAGCACGAGGACTTTGCGTGGACCGACGAAGAATATTTTGAAGAAAAACAAAAGGTTTTGTTTGCGCGCAGTCCCGTAAATATTTATGAAGTGCACTTAGGCTCTTTTAAACAAAAAGAAGACGGAAGCTACTATACCTACAGAGAGCTTGCGCCTATGCTCACAAACTATGTTTTGCAGATGGGCTATAATTATGTTGAAATTCTGCCCCTTTGTGAGCATCCGTTAGATGCGTCCTGGGGTTATCAGACTACCGGCTATTATTCCATCACCTCCCGTTACGGCACGCCGGAGGATTTTAAATATTTTGTAAACGAATTACATTCTGCCGGCATCGGTGTGATTTTAGACTGGGTACCCGGTCACTTTTGCCGGGATGCACACGGTCTGCGGTATTTTGACGGCACGCCCGTTTTTGAAGCGGAAAACACCGTAAAGGCAGACAATCCCGGTTGGGGCACCACCAATTTTGATTTTTCCAAGCATCATGTTTGTTCATTTTTAAAATCCAATGCAGACTATCTGTTTTCCATCTATCACATTGACGGCATCCGTGCCGATGCGGTGGCAAACATGCTGTCCTTTGATTTCGGAAAGGCGCGCTGCAACGAGCTGAAAAATCAGTATGACGGCTACGAAAACATTGAAGCAATCTGCTTTTTGCGGGATTTAAACGGCTATATCCGTCAGGCGTATCCCGGTCGATTGATGTGTGCGGAGGATTCTTCGGACAGACCCGGTATCACACAGCCTACCGAAATCGGCGGTTTAGGGTTTACCTTTAAGTGGAACATGGGTTGGATGAATGATACCTTAGAATATATGAAGCAGGATCCGCTTTATCGAAAAGGTATGCACGATAAATTGACTTTTCCGTTATTTTATGCGTTTAACGAGCATTATATTCTTCCGTTGTCGCACGATGAGGTGGTGCACGGAAAGTGCTCTATGGTAGAAAAAATGCCGGGCTATCGGGAAGATAAGCTGGCACAGCTTAAGACCTACTACACTTACATGTATTCCACTCCGGGTAAAAAGCTGATGTTTATGGGTAACGAATTCGGACACGCACTGGAATGGCGTTTTTATGAGGGATTGGAATGGAATTTACTGCAATTCCCGGAATATGCAGGGGTTAAAGCCTTTGTGGCGGATTTGAATCATCTTTACTTAAAAGAAGCGGCACTCTGGGAGCAGGACACCGGTTGGGAAGGCTTTGGTTGGAGTGACGCAAAGGATAAAGAGGGAAGCATTTTTGCGTATGTCAGATACGGCACACGCAGAGAGGATACAGTGGTGGTTGTTTTGAATTTCACCCCCGTATATCATGAGGAATTTATCTTGGGCGTTCCGTTTTTTATTGAGTATCGGGAAATTCTGAATGCGGATGGTAGTCTTTACGGCGGTCAAAACCGTTTGAACCGTGGCCTGCTGATACCGAGGGCAGAGGCAAGAGGCGATATGCCCTATAGCCTTAAAATGAAGCTGCCGCCCTTTGGCGCGGTTTTGCTTAAGCCTTATTATCCGCAGGAAGAACTAAACAAGCCGGAGGGATAAACATGAACAACAGACAAGAAAAGGCGTTGGCTTTGCATGATAAAGGATATAACTGCTGTCAGGCGGTGGCACTGGCTTTTTTGGACTGCTTTGATGTGGACGATAAGGCTTTGTATAAGCTTTGTGAGGGCTTTGGCTTTGGAATGGGCAATAGCGATGGCGTTTGCGGTGCCCTTTCGGGCGCAGTTATGCTTGCGGGACTAAAAAACAGCGACGGAAATACAGATGGCGGAAAAACAAAGAGAGAGACATATAAAATTTCGGCTGCCATGTACAAGGCGTTTGCGGAAAAGGCAGGCAGTGTGATTTGCCGTACCTTAAAGGGAAAGAACAATCAGGATGTTCCGCTATATTCCTGTAACGATTGCATTACCACCGCTGTAGAAATTGCACAGAAGATATTAGAGACAGAATAAAAATTACGACTTTTCAGGTCGCAAAGATAAAGAGAGGATGAACAAAAATGGCAAAAAAAGAAATGGTCGCAATGATTCTTGCCGGCGGACAGGGGTCTCGTTTGAAATCATTGACCACAAATGTAGCGAAACCGGCGGTGGCGTTTGGCGGTAAGTACAAAATTATTGATTTTGTGCTCAGCAACTGTGCCAATTCCGGTATTGATACAATTGGTATCTTAACCCAGTACAAGCCCTGGGCACTGAATGAACATGTCGGCATCGGTAAAGCGTGGGACTTAGACGTTTACCATGGCGGTGTATCCATTCTGCCTCCCTACATGAGCGAAGCAGGCGGTGACTGGTATAAGGGTACAGCAGATGCGATTTATCAGAATTTGTATTTTATGGACAGATACAATCCCGAATATGTGCTGATTCTGTCGGGTGACCATATTTACAAAATGGACTATGATAAAATGTTGGAGCATCACATCAAGCAGGGTGCGGACTCCACCATTGCAGTTATTGATGTGCCCATGCACGAGGCGTCCCGTTTTGGTATCATGAACGTAAATCCGGACATGACCATTTATGAGTTTGAAGAAAAACCTGCAAACCCCAAAAGCACACTTGCATCTATGGGTATTTATATCTTTACTTATGCAACATTGCGCGAATATCTGACCGCGGATGCAAAGGTGGAAGGCTCTGCCCATGACTTTGGTAAAAACATTATTCCCAACATGTTAAATGACGGTAAAAAGCTTTGCGCTTATAACTTTGACGGGTACTGGAGAGATATTGGTACCATCGACAGCATCTGGGAAGCAAATATGGATTTGCTTAACCCTGATAACGAGCTGAATCTGTATGATGATGACTGGAAAATCTGCACCAAGACAGAGGCACTTCCGGCGCAGCACATCGGTGAAAATGCACATGTGAAAAACAGCCTGATTTCGGAAGGAAGCATTATTCTGGGCAATGTGGAAAATTCGGTGATTTTCCCGGGCGTATATGTGGCGGAGAATGCACACATCAAGGATAGTGTGGTTATGAGTAATGCACGCATTTTGAGCGGTGCAAAGGTATTAAAATGTATTGTAGGCACCCGCACAACCGTAAACGGTGACAATGTGGTGGGGAACGGCGAAACGGTAACCTTGATTGAAGATAATATCAACATCAAGCCCGAAACCTATGCAGGCAATTAAAGGAGGGACGAAAAATGCTTAGAAACTATATGGGTATTATTAACCTGGAAGAAAAAGAAAGTGATATCAGAAGCCTTACAGCAAACCGTCCCATCGCAACCATTCCGATTGGGGGCAGATTCCGCGTGATGGATTTTGTTCTGTCCAATATGGTGCGCGCAGGTCTGACACATATTTCGGTGTTTGCAAAAAAAACCACCCGTTCGCTGTATGACCATTTGGGAAGCGGTAAGCCCTGGGACCTGGACAGAAAAAATGACGGTCTGTTTATTTTTTCCAACACCCTTTTGGGTACTGCAGAGCATACAAATGCCAAATCCTTTGCCGGCAACATGGAATTTTTCAGCCGCGCAAAGCCTGAAAATGTAATTTTAGCCTCTTCTTATATGGTGGCAAATATGGATTTAGAATACATGGCTGAACAGCACGAGGCTTCGGGTGCAGACATCAGTGTTGTATACAAAACTATAAATAACGGTGAAAATGCATTTTTGAACTGTGATGTGATTCAGTTCAACAAAGAAAACCGCGTTATAAATGTGGCTAAAAATATTGGTATTGAAAACAATGTAAATATTTGTATGGAAGTTTTCTTTATGAAGAAAAAGCTGCTTACCGAAATTCTTTATAAGGCTGCAGCACTCGGTACATCAGGCGCATTCAAAGAAGTGATTTACGATTTGATTATGACACAACACGTAAATGCAATTCCCTTTAACGGATATGCAGCTTGTGTAAATTCGGTAGAATCGTTTTATAACGCAAACATGGATATGCTGGCTCTGGATGTTACCGGTGAGCTTTTCTCCAGCATTCATCCGATTTATACCAAAACAAAAGACTCTCCGCCGGCACATTATATCAGCGGCAGCGATGTGGCACATTCTATTGTGGCAGACGGCAGTGTGGTGCGCGGAAAGGTTAAAAATTCTGTTGTGTTCCGCAATGTCCGTATCGGCGAAGGTGCGGAGCTTGACGGTTGCATAGTGCTTCCGAATGTAGTGGTTGGAGACGGTGCGAAGCTCAAAAACGTGATTGTGGACAAGAGCGTGACGGTAGATGCCGGCATAACGGTAGAATGTCCCAAGCAGTATCCGCTTGTTTTAGAACGGAAATCCTACAATAAAGCATAAAAAGAAAATCTGCCGTTTGGCAGATTTTCTTTTTATGTGAAATTTTTAAAAGGTATTGCGTAAAGCGCAAAAATCTGCTATACTTATAATAGAGAAATATGTAGCATTACTTGACATATACAAGGAGGAAATTATGGCAAAAAAGGAACATAAAACGTCTATTGGCGGCTCTGCCGTTATGGAAGGCGTTATGATGCGCGGTCCTGAAAAAATGGCTGTGGCGGTGCGTAAGCCTGATGGGGAAATTGCAATGGATTTAAAGGATATCAAGGCACCGAACAAGCGGTTCTGGCTGTGGAGACTGCCCATTATCCGCGGTTGTATCGGTTTTTTTGAGTCCATGGTGACCAGCACCAAGGCTTTGATGTTTTCGGCAGAATTTATGGATATTGAAGAGGAAGAACCCTCGAAATTTGATGCGTGGTTGGAAAAGGTATTTGGCGATAAGCTCAAAGATGCAGTAATTTATATTGCAGTTGTTTTTTCCGTTCTGATGTCGGTGGGGCTTTTCATTTTACTGCCTACCTGGCTGGGAAGTCTGGTCAGTCTCTTTGTGGATAACCATTTTGTTTTATCTGCGGCTGAAGGCATTATCCGTATTGCGATTTTCTTAGGTTATCTTACGTTGGTATCTCTGATGCCCGACATCCGTCGCGTATTTCAGTACCATGGTGCGGAGCATAAAACCATTGCCTGTTATGAAGCGGGTGAGGAGCTGACTGTGGAAAACGCACGCACAAAATGCCGTCTGCATCCCAGATGCGGCACAAGCTTTTTGCTGATTGTTATGGTTATTAGTATTATTACTTTTTCATTTCTGAGTTGGGACAATATCTGGATGCGTACGCTGACCCGTCTGTCGCTTTTGCCGGTGGTTGCAGGCGTATCCTATGAAATTATAAAATTTGCAGGCCGTCATGACAATTGGTTTACTGCCATTTTAAGCTGGCCCGGTAAAATGCTTCAGAAAATCACCACAAAGGAGCCGGACGACAGCCAGTTAGAGGTGGCGATTGCTTCCATGCAGGCAGTTATTCCGGAAAACCGTGACGAAGCGGAGTGGTAAGATGACGGTCAGACAGGCGTATGCATATTGCGTAGAAAAACTGGGTAAAGCCGACGGTGCCATCTTGTTTTCGCATTTGACTGGGATGAATACGGCACAAATGCTGTCTTCGCCCGATCAAAATACCGATGCAGATTTCGATGCGGCAATTCAAAGAGCATTGACTGGAGAGCCTATTCAGTATATTGTGGGGACAACCGAATTTATGTCGCTTCCCTTTAAAGTGACTCCGGCGGTGCTCATTCCGCGTCAAGACACAGAAACATTGGTGGAGTTTGCTTTAGAGCAACTGAAAGACGTGAAAAATCCTGCAGGTTTAGACCTTTGTACCGGCTCGGGTTGTATTGCCGTTTCGTTGGCACACTATGCAGGTGCAAAGATGCAGGCTGTGGATTTAAGTGCACAGGCACTTGCGGTGGCAAAGGAAAACGGTGCTGAAAACCGTGTACAGATTCAATGGATTTTAGCAGACGCAAAGACGTTTTCGGATGCAGAAAATGTAGATTTTGTGGTTTCTAACCCGCCCTATATTGAATCGGCGGTGGTGGACAGTTTAGAGAAAAAAGTTAAGGATTTCGAGCCGCGCATGGCTTTAGACGGTGGTGCGGATGGCTTGGACTTTTACGGATGCATTGCAAAAAACAGTAAAAAAATGCTGAAAAAAGGCGGTTTTCTGGCGGTGGAAATCGGATACAATCAGGGGAACGCTGTAAAAAACATCTTTGAAAGTGTTTTTGAAAACACGGTTGTGCTGCAGGATTTATGCGGTAATGACCGGGTGGTGTATGCATTCAAGTGAGGGATATATGAAAAAGAGATTGGTTGCGGGGGTGCTTTTGTGTCTGTTTCTGATGCAAAGCACGGTCTTTGCGCATTGGGCGGACCCGTATTGCACACTGCTACAGAAAAATCAAATCATGTTTGGGGATGAACAGGGCTTCCGTGCGGATGACCCTTTGCTTCGGTGCGAATTTGCGGCTATGCTCAATCGCGCCTTTTCTTTTTCGGTAAAAAGCAGTGCAGACATGCCGGATGTACCAAAAAATGCCTGGTATTACAAGGATTGTGCGATATTATATAATGCAGGTGTGCTGACGGGGGATGAAAACAAACACATCAACCCCGAGCAAACCGTAACCCGTGCGGAAATGGCGGTTATGCTGAGCCGTGCCATGGGACTTTCGGTGCAGAATAAAAAAAGCCCCGATGTGGAGGATGCTCCGAACTGGGCATACGGTGCGGTGCTTGCTTTAGAGGAAATGAATATTGTTTCGGGCTATCCGGACGGCACATTCCGCGGAAACAACAATCTGCTTCGGGGTGAAGCGGCGGCGGTGCTTGCCAAAATCTTAGAGGCGGGTGCTTTTTCGGGCGGAAACGGCAGTATTGCAAATCCGTACCGCATCACAAAGCCGGAGCAGTTTGCGTTTATCAGTACGGACAGGACGGCGTCTTACCGCTTGATGTGTGATGTGGTTTTTGATGAGATTCCCATGCCGGTTATCGGAAGTAAAGAAATGCCGTTTAACGGGACTTTTGACGGCGGTTTTTATCGGATTATTGCCAAAAACAGTCAGGACGCCAGCAATGTACTGTTCGGCTGTGTTGGCTTGAGCGGTATGGTTACAAAGGTGCGTTTGCTTTGCCCCGATACCCGTATGGCTCTTTGTGATACCAATAATGGTAAAATTACCCTTTGTGCCAACACCTCCTTTATAAACGGTACGCCTGACTATGTAAAGCAGTTTGGCGGTATTGCCTATGAAAACTACGGAAAAATTGACCGTTGTTACAATGCCTCGGATGTGGTGGCGCTGGATGCAGAGCATACGGCAGGCGGTATTGCGGGCTTGAATGACGGCACGGTGGAAAATTGCTTTAATGTGGGAACTGTGGCGAAAAGCTGTGGTGCGATTGCAGGTGAAAACAAGGGGAAAATTCAGAATTGCTATACCCTTTCCGGTGAAATCACAAACAGCGGTAAAGGTACCGAAACAAATGTGTACAGCGGTAAAAATCCGGGTGCGCATTTTTCGGCGGAAGCTTTTGTGCCGCAGAACCGTGTAACGGGTATCGCGGATTTCCCGTTTATGGGTAATGAAAATTTTACACACTATGCAGGCGGCGAAGGGGTTTTGGATAATCCTTATCGGATTGAAACGATTGCACAGTTTGAAAATATTTCTGAAAATCCGGATAAATTTTTTGTACAGACCGCAGATCTTAAAGGTATAACCCGAAGCGTTTTCGATTTTTCGGGTGTATATGACGGCAATGGCTACAAACTGCAAACCGTACGCTTGCAGGCAGACGCGGATACGGCATTGTTTTTACAAAATGACGGCGTTTTGAAAAACGTACACATTACCGACGGCTCAATCCGCTCAAAAAATAATGTGGCAGGTCTGGCGATGCACAACAACGGTCAAATCAGCGGTTGCTTTTTCGAGGGAAGCCTTTCGGGTGGAAGCTCTGCAGGACTTGTGTATCAGAACGGAAAGCAGGGCATTATTTCTGAAAGCTACACCCTCGGCAGAATTGAAGCAGGCGGTCGGGCATCGGGACTTGTTTTCCAAAACGACGGGACTGTTTCAGATGTGTACAGTGCGGCAGAGGTACTGAGTGCCCAAGGCTGTGGTATTGCGTTTTACAATTCGGGTAGCTTGAAATCGGCATATTTTGCAGGCTCGATGCCACAAGGGTCGGGAGGTCTGATATACAGTAACAGCGGAACGGCAATTTACGGGTACACCTTTCTGGAGCCTGCCGTTCTGACAAACAACGGAAAAACAGAAAATGTGGTTACTGCGGCACAAAGTCAGATGAAAAACATAGATATGTATTTCGGCTTTGATACGATTCATGTGTGGGAGTCTTCGGCAGACGGTGCATATCCTTATCCCGTGCTGACTAAAAATCCGCACTATACTGTGCAGTATACCGAGAATTATACCGAGTTTGCAGGCGGTGACGGCAGTGCGAACAACCCTTATAAGATTGTGACGCCGAAGCATTTGCAGAAGGTAAAGGACTATCCGGGTGCGCACTTTATTCTGATGAACAATCTGAATCTGGCAGAGACGCAAACCGATTCAAAGGCGCTGGTTGCGGATGTGTTTTACGGTACCTTTAACGGAAACCGTATGCAGATTTTAGGGCTTTCGGGTGACAAACCGCTTTTCGGCGAAAACTACGGAAGTGTTTCGGCGCTCTATATTAAAGATGCGAATCTTTCGGGTGAAAGCATAGCACCCTTTGCAATGAAAAATTACGGCACGATTTCAAAATGCAGTTTTATCGGCGATATGCAGGCGGAAAACGGTGCAGGTCTGGTGCTTGCAAATGAAGGAAGAATAGAACTCTGTAATACCGACGGGAATTTTAACGGCAGCTATCTGGCGGGATTGGTGCTTTCAAACAGCGGTACGGTTTTGGAATGCCATTCTGCGGTGCGTATGTCGGGTAAAGAAGCTTACGGTCTTGTGAAAAATGACGGCGGTACGGTATCTGACAGTTGGTTTGGCGGATATCTTACAGCCAATAATCTGTATCCCACCGCACAAGCAGGTGTGAAAAACTGTTATTATCTGAATTACTACGGAAGAGCGGACAGCGAAGCAAAAAGTATTGCGGATTTTCGTGACAATCCGCCTCGGCTTGGCGAAAACTGGCAACAAAAAGACGGATTCCCGGTCTTAAAAAATATGCCGGAAATGACCTTGCCGTTATTTGATATGGAAGGGGACGGCAGTGCGGAAAATCCGTACAAAATCCGTCTGGCAAATCAGCTTCGGTATCTGGGCATGTACCCCGACAGGCATTTTGTGCTGGTGCAGAATATTAAAGCAAACGACTTGCTTTTTACACCGGTAGAAACGTTCCGTGGCGTGCTGGACGGCAATCAGAAAACGATATCCCTTTTGACTGTTTATGGAGAACAGGCAGGTCTTGTACAGCGCTTGGAAGGAAAAATCAAGAATCTGATTTTTGCTGATGTTATGGCGGAAGGCAGAGCGGAAACCGGAGCGGTTGCGGCAATCAACAGCGGTGTTATAGAAAACTGTACCGTTAAAAGCGGAAGAATCGGAACGGCAGGTCTGTACGCAGGTGGTATCTGTGGTCGGAATGCCGGAGACGGACTTTTAGACAGATGTGAAAATGGTGGCGATGTATTTTCGGCATATGCAACCGGCGGTGTGTCGGGCATCAATGAAGGCACGGTCGTGCTGTGCAGAAATATCGGTGGTGCGGTGGCAACTGCCCAGGCAGTGCAGGGAATTGCCGGTGGTATTGCAGGCGTGAATAACGGTGTGATTGACCGGTGCTATAATAACGGCAAAATTTTTGCGTATTCCGAATCGGAAGCGTCAAATGCCGGCGGTATTGCAGGTTTGCAGCAAAACAGCATTTCCAATGGGTACAACACCGGCGAAATCCATGCAAAAGCAAAGAAACAGGCATATGCAGGCGGTATTGCAGGTGTGAGCGCGAAAAAAACAGAAATCCGTGCTTGCTATAATACGGGCTTTACCAATGCAACTGCAGATGAAACCGGTATGGGTTCGGCTTCAGGCAAGGCGAACGGCGGTACGCTTTACGGCTTTGTACATGAGAACACGGTGGCAGAGCCGGTGGGAGCAGGGGCTATGAAAGAGGATTTTGTGACCCCGCAGGCGATTGACGTGATGTATCGCAAGGAAGGATACAAAACCTTCGATTTTGACTCTGTTTGGGGCTTTGAATACGACAACGGTTTTTATACGGCTCAGCTGAAGGAAAACCCACAAAAAATTAAAATTGCGGAAGAAAATCTGACCGATTTTGCAGGTGGTGACGGCAGTATGGATAACCCCTACAGAATCTTAACCCCTGAGCAACTGAACAATGTTCGTAAACATTTGGGAGCAACCTTTGTGCTTTTAGGTGATATTGATATGTCAGGCTATTGCAAAGCGCGTTCCTTTAAGCCTATCGGGGACAATGTATTCAGCTTTTACGGGTTGTTTGTGGGAAATAATTATCAGATTTCGGGCTTGAAAATAGACGGAGAAGAGTTTGGTTTGTTCCGTGAAAATCATGGTGAAATCTACAACTGCTTCTTTGAGGATATCTCGGGCAACGGCTCGGGCGGTACAGTTGCGGCGTATAACACGGGTCTGATTTATAACTGTATGCAAATCGGTGCGCAGCAGGCAACAGGAAATAGCGAAAATGTCAACCGAGGCGGTCTGGTGGGCGTAAACAAGAGCACCGGCATGGTGATTTCTTCTTACAATGCAGGCGATATTTCGGTGCAGGGTGAAAATGTGCAGGTGGGCGGTATCGCGTACGGCAATCATGGTGTGATTTCCGGCTCGTTTAATTCGGGAGAAATTACGGCAAACGCACAAAAGCTTTCGGTTTCGGGCGGTATTGCGGCACACAATTTCGGTATTGTGTCGGATTGCTACAGCGCCAATACCATACGGGCTGAATCCGAAATTGCGCAAAACAGCTTTGCAGGCGGTATTGTAGGCAATAACGGTGGTACGGTGGTGAACACGTATTTCAGCGGTGATTCGGTTTCGGCAAGTAATTTCGGCAGTATTGCGGCAACCAATACCTCTGCGGTGTATAATGGCTATTATATGGGCAGGCAGGGCATTGGCAGGGACAACGGCAGCTCGGAAAATGTGATGCAATGCACCGACCAACAGCTTAAGATGCACGATACTTTTGCAGGGTTCGATTTTGAAAATATGTGGATTATGGACGCTTCTTTTAAATATCCGTATCCCCAGTTTATTGAAATTGCACACAGATAAAAAATGCACCCGTCAGGGTGCATTTTTTTATCTGTTCTTTTTTAATCGTGCTTTAGCCTCTTCAACCGTTTCACCGTTGTGGGTCAGATACTGCTCAACGAAGGCGTCTTCGATTTTTTTATATCCGCCTACCACGGCGTTTTCGATTTTTCTGTAGCCATCGGTAACGTGCTCTGCAATTTTTTCATTTGCTTTAACAAGCTTTGATTTCGCCATGCTTTTCCCCTTTACTTTATACCTTTTGTGATGGGAATGAGCGCAAGTAACAGCAAAATGCCGACTAAGCCGATAACAGTACCGAGAATGATGCTTTCCCATACCAGGCAAAAGCACATGCCTACGCCTAAGGTCAGCGCACCGACAATGCCAAGCACACTAAGCATAAAAATTCTGCCGTCAAAACGGATGGATGCTTTGCCCTCCATCTTTCTCCATACTATAAAAGTAATGAAGCTCAGCACAAGACCAACCGTTCCGAAAACAATTCCGGGCTTGAACGCATTCCATTCGGGTAAAAGTGCCATGCACATCCCAAGCGCAAACAAAACACCCGAAATTGTGCCCAACATCATGGCAACAAAACTGCTTTTTTTCATAATAAAACCTCCAAAAATATATTTGTATTAAAACAACACTTGTCTTTTTAATACAATTATAGTATAATGGAGCAGGTGGAAAAATTCAATCATCAATTTCGCAACAAGTGTTGGGATAATGGAGGCATATATGAACGTTAAAAACAATAAAAGACGAAGAGGATCGGTGGAAAAAATAGAAAAAGCATTCATCAATATGCTTCAGGATAAAAATATAAATCAGATTTCGGTAACCGATATCTGCAAAGCAACAAACTTGAACCGTAGTACCTTTTATGCGAATTTTTTAGATGTATATGACCTGGCAGACCGATTGCGTGAAAAGCTGGAACAGGATTTTAACGCGCAGTTTCAGGACGGGGCAAGCCGGGATGCGGAAACTATGTTTAAGCACATATATGAAAATCAGATTTTCTATAAAATATATTTTAAATTAGGATATGATGATAAGCATCAGGCGTTTGTGTATGACACGGTAAGAGCGGAAAATGATTTTCAGGGCAAAAACATCAAATACCATATTGAGTTTTTTCGCAACGGCTTAAACAGCATCATCAAAATGTGGTTGGCGGAGGGGTGTAAGGAGACACCTGAGGAAATGGCTGCCATCTTAAAAAGCGAATATAAAGGCAGATAAAATAAAAACGACAAGATTCTTAAAGAAACTTGTCCGTGAAAGTTGTGTATCTTTTCACAACTGCTCAAAAGTCGTTAAAAGTTGATTATATCAGCTTTTGCGGCTTTTTTGCTTTTCACCTTATCTTTTCATAAGTTCTTGAAATTTGTTATATTTTCAATGTGAAAAGTAGTAAAAAAAGTAGTAACTTTCTTTTTCTACATAGCCATTACTCGCTCCATTTCTTCCTTTGCTGAAGCTGAAGTAGCGTGAGCGTAGTAATCTAATGTGATTCTTATATTTTTATGTCCCATAATATATTGTAGAGCTTTTGGATTCATACCTTTGTTTGCCATATTCGTGCAAAATGTATGCCGGAAAATATGTGGGGATATTGTCGGTAACTCAATACCATCTGTTTCTTCGTACTTTTCAACAATCTTATCCAACGCACCTCTGTATGATTTTGAATTTCTCGGAACACCTTTATGATTAAAGAAAAGAAAATTTTTGTGTCCTTCAATCTCATACTGTTCAGGTCTTGGTCTTGCTAATATATTTTGTAGAGCTTGATATACTATTCTGCTCATAGGAATTTGTCTGTAACTCATTTGTGTTTTGGGTGGGATAATATTAAACCCACTTTTTTTATTTCCTACAAGTTGATGGTTTACATCTATTAGCTGATTATTGAAATCCAAATCATTAAGTGTAAGTCCACACAATTCAGAAATTCTCAATCCCGTACCCAACAAAACAAGAAAATCGTCATAGAATTTGCAATATCTCTTATGATGCTGTACAAAATCAAGAAAAGCTTTCTCTTGCTCTTTTGATAGAGGTACAGATGGTTCAGTATCATTTTCTATTAGCTCTCTAATATCAAAATGAAAAGGATTTTTTCTTATACAATCATCAACAACCGCTATATAAAATACTGCACTCATTGAACGCTTGTGATTTTTCACGGTGCTATAAGCATAACCATTTTTCCTTAATCGGATGAGCCATTCTTTAGCATCTGACATTTTCACTTTTTCTATTGCCATTCGTCCAAAAGCATCATTTTCAAGTATGTTGCGAAGCTGATTTCTATTAAGTACGGTTGCTTCTTTTACATTGGCATTTTGTTTTATACGCTTATCGTAAAGTTCAAGAACGGTCATTTTACCGCCTTTAGTATCAATACCATCATCGAGATCTTTTCGTATTTGCTTTTCCTTTTCTCTCAGCGATATATCATCACGTTTTCCTGCCGGAGTTTTGTCCGTAGGAACTAATTTCCACGCATAAACAAATTGTGGTTTTCCATATCCATCAACATATTTATAGGCATATCTGCCGTCTTTTCTTTGGCTCTCTCCCGTCTGTAAAATACGGTTTTTATTATCTCTCCGTTTTTCTGACATTCTTAATTCTCCTTTCCCAAACAGAAAGAGCCTTGATATGTCTATAAA